>JBARUP010000078.1:0-6252 GCA_049645805.1 Nodosilinea sp. | reverse complement strand
GTATGCACTAGCGCAGACAGCGATCGGGTCGCTGGGTCTGCAAAAATTGGCCTAGCTGCCCTGGAACTCTTGAGCCACCTCCCACTGTTCCAGGCAGAGTCGTTAAGGCTGCGCAGCAGCAATCACTAAAAAACTGTCGGCATAAAAATATACAGACAGCAAAGCTTGGGCATAACTGCCCCATATGCGTAACACCCTAGCACAAATCAGCTTTAGCGAAGCTAAGCCGCGTAGGTCTTTGACCTAAGAAGCAGGCTCCCAGTGCAGAGGGCTTTCCCTAAGCGCTGTTCACAAAAGGATTTTTCGTCGGGAGCCAGCTCGCCGTAGCTGATATCCCGACGCAGCACAATACCGTTATGGCTGGCTAAAAATCGGGGCAGCTCTTCATACTCAATGGTTTTTAGGGTTTGAATATCGTAGGTCGTGTAGGTTGTTAGCTCTAGATCGCTGAAGTCAATATCAACTACTGTGAGCACCTTCCAGGGCGGCAGGCGGCTGTCGATCAGTGGCCTAGGGCCAGACCCCAGGATGCCGGTGTGCAACAGCTGTAGCTGACCTCGGTGGCCAGGATAGTAGGCGTGGTGGTGGCCGCTAATGTAGGTGTGCACGCCATAGCGCTCTAGCATGCCCCGCAGCTGGTCAGCATTCTCCATAACTTCGCCGGGTTCGTCACGGCCCACCGCCACCCCATAGAGAGGCAGGTGGCTGATCAAAATACGCGCCTTGGCCTGCTGAGCCGCGTCGCTAGCCAGCGCCTGCTCAACCCAGGCCAGCTTGTCTGCCGGAATGCGGCTCGATGAGCCATCCCAGGCCATAAAGAAAATGCCCTGCTGCTCAAAGGTGTAGTAGAAAGGGAAGTCGGTGCGATCGATAAAGTTGACCCCTGGGCCGTGGGCCGGGTCTGCCCAGTAGGACAAAGCTAGGTCGCGCTCTTGCTGAAACAGGAACTGATCGTGAACACCCCGGGCGCTGGAGGCATCGTGGTTACCAATGGTGAAGCCAAAGGGCACGTTTTGCTGGCGCAGGGGGGCCGCAACGTGGTCGTCAAAGGCCTGCCACATGGCCGTGATTTGCTCGCTTGTCAGGGCGGGGTTTTGCCCGGCCACCATGTCACCACCGCACACCACCATGTCGGGCTGCCAGAAGGGCAGCAGGGCGATCGCTTTATCGACCTCCGGGTCATAGTCAGTAGAGCCATAGGCCCCGTTTAGGTCGCTAATCGCCACCAGGCGCACAGCCTTGCGGGGCGGATTGGCCATACCCCCAGGCACACTATCTACCCACGCCTGGGCGACGGCAGAGAGTTCAGGGGCCGGGGCAGCCGAACTCTCTGTCACCGAGCCTTCGCGGGCCTGGTCTGGGGAAATTGCTTCACCCACCGCACTGGTTGTAGCCGCTGGTTCAGACAGTAGCGCTCGCTGGGAACAGGCAATGCTTAAGCTGAGCACTAGCCCCAGGCATAGCCCGGTGAAAAATCGCTTGTAACCCATAACCTGCCTAGGCCAAACTACAGGCATAACTTACCCCATTCGCCTCCTGTTGGGTGAGGAAGCAGAGTTTTTTAGCCGCGATCGCCCCTCGTGGCTCACTATAGCCTCAGCAGACTCCTGTTCGGCTATGCGCCCTAGGAGTCGTCTCTCTTTTCGTTAGATAATTAGATAATGGAATCAGGTTAGGTGTTACGTGGCTCGTGTCGCCCGATCGGGGTTTGAGCAAAGAAGCCTGAACCAGGCTCTAAGAGAGCGTTATGCTAAGACCCTAGCCCTGCATCTGCCCCATGAGTCAGACCTACAAAGCCACCGGCATTAACCTCAAAGCCTTGCCCCTGGGCGAAACCGATCGCCTGCTTACCATTCTCACCCCCGACCTGGGCCTGGTGCGGGCGGTAGCACCAGGGGCACGCAAGCATCAGTCGCGGCTGGGCGGTCGTAGCGGACTGTTTGTCATCAACGAGTGCCTGATAGTTAAAGGCAAGCGTCTAGACAAGCTGATCCAGGCCGAAACTCTGCGCACCTTTCCGGGGCTGAGCCATCACCTAGGACGGCTGACGGCTAGTCAGTACCTAGCCGAGGTGGTGCTGCTCATGGCGCTCAGCGATTGTAGCCAGAGCGATTTGTTCAAAGTACTAGTTGAGCACCTAGAGCGCCTTGAGACCACGGCTCCTGGTGCCCTGCTAGCCGCTCTTTGCCACGGGCTGTACCACCTGTTAGCCTTAGATGGAGTAGCCCCAGAGGTACACCAGTGCACTCTCAGCCGAGTCGACATCGTGCCTAACCTGCTCGATCCTGCCTGGCGCGTCGAGTTTAGCGCTGAAGCTGGAGGAGTAGTGCAGCTTGCGCCTGATTCTCAGCTTGGCGCAGGGGCGGAGTCCTACGATCAGAGGCAAAGGCGGCCTAAACTGCTGACCGCCACCGACGTGGCTCTGCTCCAGCAGTTGAGCAAGCCAGACATTATCTCAACCTTACCCACAGGTTCAGATACTGCATCTGGAAAAAGTCAGCAGCTGTGGTCGCGAGTCGAGCGGCTTCTGCGAGAATATACCCAAGACTACTTTGAGCGCCCTATCCGGTCGGCTGCTTTGGTAGACGTCTGTTTTGCTAGTGTTTAGCTCACTAGAATAGTGAGCTGTCCAGTTCCTTGGTTCGTTGGTTAACCCATGCTCCGCGAGTTTGATACTGATGCCGACGCTCCTGAGGCAAACGATTTGCCCCAGGACGAATCTAAAGCATCTGCCCCAGCCATAGATGATATTAGTCAGCAAGAGACGGCGTTGTGCTCTGATACCAGAGACTCAAAGCCCCTAGCGCTAGAATCGCCGGATTCAAAAACCCTTCCCCCCAAACAAAGAAGTGGGTTCAGGGCCGTCTTTCGCAACCGAAATTTCTTGACCCTGTGGGCAGGGCAGCTTTTTTCTCAGCTGGCAGACAAAGTCTACTTAGTGCTGATGATTGCGATTATCGCGGCTCGGTTCGAAACACCTGGCCAAACTATCAGCGGCTGGGTAGCGGCGGTGATGATTGCGTTCACGGTGCCCGCAGTGTTGTTTGGGGCCTTAGCCGGAGTTTTTGTCGATCGCTGGCCCAAGCGACCCGTGCTCGTGTGGTCTAACCTGCTGCGCGGCGGACTGGTTATGGCGCTGCCTTTGGGTATTTGGCTCACCTCGACCTGGGGCACCGTGCTAGGACTACCGGTAGCGTTTTGGCTGCTGCTGCTAGTGACATTTCTAATTTCCACCCTGACCCAGTTCTTTGCTCCGGCAGAGCAATCTATCATTCCTTTGATTGTGGCAGAGGGTAACTTGCTCTCCGCTAACTCGCTCTACACCACCACGATGATGGCGTCGGTCATCGTCGGGTTTGCGGTGGGCGAGCCGCTGCTGGCCTTAGCCGATAAGCTCATGCTGGCCCTGGGCTTTGCCAACAACGGCCCGGCTATTTTGGTGGGTCTTAGCTATTTAGTGGCGGGCCTGTGCCTGATGACTATGGCCCCCGGCAAAGAAACCCTCTCGGCCGCCCATGAAGATGTGTCTCACTTCTGGGCCGATATTCAAGACGGCCTGCGCTACCTGGGCCAGCAGGTGCAGGTGCGGGTGGCTATTATTCAGCTCGTGCTGCTGTCTTCGGTATTCGCGGCCCTGGCCGTGCTAGCGGTGCGATTAGCAGAAATGATTCCCGCCATCAAAGCGTCACAGTTTGGCTTTTTGCTGGCGGCGGGAGGGCTAGGGCTGGGGCTGGGGGCAGTGCTGGTAGGCAACTTTGGGCCGCGCTTTCCAAGGCGCTTTCTCAGCCTGTGGGGAGCGATCGGCATGGCATTGTGCTTGATCACTCTAGCTTGGACAACTCAGCAGCTCTGGGCCTCGATGGCTGTCATCGCCGTCCTTGGTCTTTGCGGTGCTTTTGTGGGTATACCCATGCAGACGTTAATTCAAGAAAAAACGCCAGAAGCGATGCGCGGCAAGGTGTTTGGCCTACAGAACAACTTGATCAATATTGCCCTCAGCCTGCCTCTGGCCCTAGCTAGCGTGATAGAAGCGCGCCTAGGCTTAGCTAACGTTTTTGTCGGTATGGGTACCCTGGTGGGCTTGGGGGGAGTTGTAACCTGGTATATTGCCGATACGGCTATGAGAAAGGTCTAGGTTCCACGCTGGACACCATTCTTTTACCTTGTAATGGTTGATGATGGCGCTTTGACCTAGTCAATGGCTAGCAGCTAGCCTTTTGGAGCGGTTCCGGTCAGGATACTCGTTCTGAGTCGTTTCCCGAACGCTGCGCTAACTGCGTCAGCGCTCCACTGGCGCTTGTTTTAGTTGTTTAACGGGATAACGCTATACGGCATGCACATTGCGTGGCTAGGCAAGAAATCGCCCTTCTGTGGGAACGTTACCTACGGACGGGAGATCACTAATGCTCTACTTGAGCGCGGCTGTCGGGTTACTTTTTTGCATTTTGCCCAACCCCGAGAGGGGCACGCTGTCGACCATCTCCAGCGATCGGAAGAGGTGCCGCTACCCTTCCTGTTCAAGTCCCAAATTCTGACGATTCCTTCCCTCAGGTCGGGCAAGCTGCTGGCTGAGGCTCTAGAGCGGCTTCGCCCCGATATCGTGCACGCTTCTTTAACTTTGTCGCCCCTAGACTTTAGGCTACCCGAGATTTGTGCCGAGCTAAATCTGCCTCTGGTTGCTACCTTTCACCCTGCCTTCGACCGTCGGGTGCGCAGCCTAACTTCGGGTACACAGCACCTCACATACCAGCTCTATGCCCCCTGCCTAGCCAACTACGATCGCGTCATTGTCTTCTCTGACCTCCAGCGCGACCTGCTGGTCAGGCTAGGAGTGCCTGCTGCCAATCTGGTTGTCATTCCAAACGGGGTTGATACCCGTCGCTACTCTCCAGGGCCAACGTCAGTAAAAGCCGAGCTGTATGCTCAGCAGCTGTTTGTCTACCAGGGGCGCGTTTCGCTCGAAAAGAATGTGGAAGCTCTGCTGCGAGGATGGCGGCAGGCCGATATGGGGCCTCACTGCAAGCTAGCTATCGTTGGCAGCGGCCCCCTAGAAGCTTCCTTAAAGCGGTTCTACAGCGACGACGACGACATTCTCTGGCTGGGCTATCTGGCTAACGAGCAGCGCCGCATCGACATTCTGCGGGCGGCGGACGGGTTTATTTTGCCGTCTTTAGTAGAGGGGCTGTCGCTATCGCTGCTAGAAGCTATGGCCTGCGGCACCGCCTGCATTGCTACCGATGCTGGAGCCGATGGTGAAGTGCTGGCCGAGGGAGCAGGCATTGTGCTCGACACTCAGCGAGTGTCATCGCAGCTGCAAACAATTTTGCCTATTTTGCGCGATCACCCCGAAATCACCCAGCTCTTGGGTAAAAAGGCTCGCGAGCGAGCGCTACAGCGGTACACCTTAAACGGCAATATTTCTTCTCTAGAGCAGCTGTATACCGAGATGACGGCGGAGCAGCGGCTGATGTGTGGTCAGCGGGCGTAGGTGGGGAGTGGTGCAGCTCAGCGGCAAACCACCGGAGACCAAAGCTGAGGCAAAGGCAGATGCTGCCGAAGACAAGGCCACTATAGACAGTGCCGAGTACGCTGCCGTTGTGGAGACCGACAGCAACAAAAACAGAATACTAAGCCAGAACAAGGGTTAGGCGACTCGCTCCGCCGGAACCCACCGCCCGCCTATGGCAAGATGCTCTATTTGGGTGAGTTGCATCTATGACTGTCTTTGTACCAAATCGGATTTCGTATTAGCTGTCCGCTCGAAGCTACTGGTCGGATTCGGCATGACCGGAATGCTTCTCGATCACCTCAACAAACCCATCACTACCGCTAGAGTTCTACCGTCACTTTTAAGATTATTTGCTCGAAATTGGGCAACCTGGAAAAATGACGGGTTGCCCTTTAAAAGTAAATGAAGCTAGGTTAGGGGAGCATCAAGATGCAGAAGACACCGATCGCGTGTAGACCGCTTGCCGACTGGCTGGGGCAAAATGTTCGCTTTCAGGGATACTTAAGCCACTGGCAAACGGCTAATAGAACTGGAGATACGGCTTTTCTGCTGCGCCATGTCAAGGTGGTACCCTACAAAGGGTGTAAGGAGCAAATAAAAACGCTGGATCACGCCTGGCTGTATTTAGACAAAGATGCTCACGCTGATGCCAAGTTTGAACGATATGGCGGATACGCGGCGGTTGGACGAGTGGTTAGCTATATCCGCAGCAATGGCACTAAAGACTTTGCGATCGATATTGA
>JBARUP010000077.1:0-5859 GCA_049645805.1 Nodosilinea sp. | reverse complement strand
GCAACGTCGTGATCAACTACTACAAGGACACTGAAGGGGCTGAGGACACCCGCCAAGAGGCAATGGAGAAGGCCTGCAAAGACCTAGAAGCCTGCGGCGTCAAGGCCTTACCCCTGCAGGGAGATGTATCTAAGGAAGCAGACGTAATCGCCCTAGTGCAGCAGTCTGTAGACCATTTTGGCCACGTGGATATTCTAGTTAATAATGCCGGTATTCAGTCTGAAAGCCCCTCCGACTTGGTGGAAATCGACAGCTTCGATCGGGTGCTAGGGGTTAACCTGCGGGGAGCCTACCTGTGCGCCCGCGAGACTATTCAGCATCTGCTGGCCCAAAACCGTCCTGGCAGCATCATCAACATCTCCAGCGTGCACGAAATTATCCCCCGTCCCCAGTATCTGAGCTATTCCATCAGCAAGGGGGGCATGGGCAACATGACACGCACCCTGGCGCTAGAGTACGCCGCCAGAGGGATTCGAATCAACGGCATCGGGCCAGGGGCTACCGTTACCCCAATCAACGACCAGTGGACCGACGACCCGGCTAAACGAGCCGAGGTCGAAGGCCATATCCCCATGGGCCGGGCCGGTACTAGCGAAGAAATGGCTGCCGCTGTGGCCTTTCTGGCCTCCGACGAGGCTGCGTATATTACTGGGCAAACCCTCTACATCGACGGCGGTCTGACGCTCTACGCCGATTTTCAGGAGACCTGGTCGGCGTAGGGGAGCAAGACCCATCCAAGCCCCTGCTTGACGATGGTCGGTGTTCTACTCAACCTGCACCATAACGGATCCAGGCTTTTGGTGGGGAGTTCACGCTTTAACCTGAAGAACTGTTACACTTCCTCAACAATTGGTATTACCCCCTACTCTCGCGATGATACGATGCCCATCAAACGGTTGAGAGATAGGACTTCATGACTGAAACGCTGACTGGTCAAACACCTATTTTCGGAGGCAGCACCGGCGGTCTCCTCACCAAAGCCCAGGTCGACGAGAAATACGCCATCACCTGGACCAGCTCCAAGAAGCAGGTTTTTGAAATGCCTACTGGTGGTGCGGCTTTCATGAACGAAGGGGATAACCTTTTGTATCTAGCCCGCAAAGAACAGTGCCTCGCCCTAGGGGCTCAGTTGCGCACCAAGTTTAAGCCCAGGATTGACAACTACAAGGTCTACCGTGTTTTTCCCAGTGGTGAAACACAATACCTACACCCGGCTGATGGGGTTTTTCCTGAGAAGGTGAACGAAGGCCGTGGAGAGGTGAATACTATTGGTCGCAACATTGGGGCCAATCCTGACCCGGCTACCATTAAATTTAGCGGCAAAACGACCTACGAAGTGTAGGCTTTTCTCCCTGGTTACAGCCTTTGAATCCAGAGAAAACTCCGCTAGATGCTGACTGTGACTGTTGTGTTGTGAGGGGCTTAGCTTAGGCTAGGCCCCTTTTACTATGCTGCTGTCTAGAGCCTTGTTCTCTTTGCCACCGCTGGGGCGGTAAGATAGGTGCCATGATTTTTCCCGTCTTTGAACAGTTTCAAACCTACGCTTCCCAGGGAAACTTCGTGCCGGTTTACCAGGAGTGGCTGGCTGATTTGGATACGCCCGTGTCGGCCTGGTACAAAGTGTGCGCTGAACAGGCCTACAGCTTTTTGCTGGAGTCGGTAGAGGGGGGCGAAACCCTGGGGCGCTACAGTTTTTTAGGCTGCGATCCGCTGTGGGTACTTCAAAGCCGAAGCGATCGCGCTATCCAGAGCCACCGCGACGGCACTGTAGTCGAGCACAGCGGCAACCCTTTCGATACCCTGGCCGACTGTCTGGCTTCCTACCGGCCGGTCAAGCTACCGGCTCTACCTCCCGGCATTGGCGGTCTATTTGGCTTTTGGGGCTACGAGCTAATTCGCTGGATTGAGCCAACGGTGCCGATTTATCCCCTAGGCGAAGACGATCTACCCGACGGCCTCTGGATGCAGGTGGACAGCCTGCTGATTTTCGACCAGGTGCAGCGGAAGATCTGGGCGGTGGCCTACGCCGACCTGCGCGATTCCAGCACAGATCTGCGGGTAGCCTACGAGGAAGCCTGCGATCGCGTTCGTCAGCTTCTGCACAAGCTCACTTTGCCCCTGCCTTCGGCTCAGGCCACCCTGCCCTGGCATCCGCCCTCCAGGAATACACCTCCTGTGGCTTACACCAGCAACCGAACCGCCGATGAGTTTCGCTCCAGCGTCGAGCGGGCTAAGGCCCATATTCAGGCTGGAGATATTTTTCAGGTTGTGATCTCCCAGCGGCTGACCACAACCTACCAGGGAGCCCCGTTTGATCTCTACCGCTCCCTGAGGCAGATTAACCCGTCTCCTTACATGTGCTACTTCAGCTTTGACGACTGGCCGCTGATTGGCTCGAGCCCTGAGGTCATGGTTAAAGCAACTCTGACCGATGACAACCCTGGTTTACCTCAGGTAGCTACGGTGCGCCCCATCGCTGGCACTCGCCCCCGAGGCAAAACGGCTGCCGAGGACACTACCTACGAGCACGACCTGCTAGCCGACCCGAAAGAGAGGGCCGAGCACGTTATGCTCGTCGATCTAGGCCGCAACGATTTGGGCCGAGTCTGCCTCAGCGGTACTGTACAGGTCGACGAGCTGATGGTGATTGAGCGCTATTCCCACGTCATGCACATTGTCAGTAATGTGGTAGGTCAGCTTAGCCCCAGTAAGACCGCATGGGATCTGCTCAAGGCCTGTTTCCCGGCGGGTACTGTTAGCGGCGCACCTAAAATTCGCGCTATGCAGATCATTCACGAGCTGGAGCCCTGCCGTCGCGGCCCTTATTCTGGAGTCTACGGCTACTACGACTTTGAGGGGCAGCTCAACACCGCTATTACCATTCGTACCATGGTGGTGCAGACGCTGCCCGAGGGCGGCCACAGCGTTGCCGTACAGGCAGGGGCGGGGCTGGTAGCTGATTCTGTTCCCGAAAGCGAATACCAGGAAACCCTGAATAAGGCGCGGGGCATGCTAGAAGCTATTCGGTGCCTCCTGCCCCAGTCATCCTGAGTATTCCTAATAACTTAATAGCTTAGAGGCAGCCCTCGGCCCACGTTACCGAAGGAAACTGCCCCGCTCGAAACTGTGTCACCTGGCCCTGCCCGTCGGTTTCGAACACTAGGCGGTAAACATCTTCACCGGGGTCTTGGGGCGTAAAAACTACTGTCTTGCCGAGAGTGACAGGGTTGGAGGTCGCCTCTAGCTGCTTACCGTAGGCTCGCACCAGCTCTCGCTCCGTTGAGCCAATTCCAATGCCGCTGCGTGTAGTAGTCAGGCTGCCAGGCCATACGTCAACCCGCAGTATCTGGTCGTCGATAGCCATCAGCCCGATGGGTTCGCCGTAGTCTTTAATGCGGTAGTACTGGCACTGGCCGCTGCTGGCATCGGCAATGGCTACCGGGGTTAGCCCTATGTCCTCTAGGTCGCTCAGCTCCATGCTGATACGAACAGGGCCAAGGCCGCTGGTTTTGAGCGGAGCCTTCAGCATCGCTAGGGTAGGCGATACATCGGTATCAACATCGGGGGAGAGGGCGAGCGCTCGCTGCATTACTTGCAGAGAGTTGAGCGGAGCCAGTACGCCATTCAGCAGCGTGCTGGCCCTGGAGATATAGTAGGGTGGTTGCCCAGCCGTGGACGCAGCGGCCTGACTATAGAGCGCTTGGCCATGGGTAGCCGGGGCGACCCATGGGGACCCCTCGTAGCCGACAGCCGCTAATCCAGCCAAGGATGCAGCGATCGCTGCCAGCAGCACTCCCCTTTGTTTTCTCCCTTTGGGCATCACTCTCAGTCCGATATGTAACTTAATCTAAATGACTGGACAGCGGGTGTGGCGAACAAGTCCACAGCCATTTCCTTAACCGTGTGTAAAATCTTAGCCGTCCCTAACTTGGGCTAAAGCAGGCCCAAACCTTAGGTAAGAACTATCATAATGAGCAAGCCCAGTCAATATTTTACCGGTTACCCTAGTCTAGCAGCCGCCGTTCATCTGCCCAATGCCGCCGCTACGCCCCCTGCCTCGGGTTAAGTTGCCAGTTCGCTCATCGCTTGGTGCTCGGCTACGTCGGCTAGCGCCTGTTGGGCTGCTATCAGCTACGGCCGGTGTGTTTCTGGGGGCTGCGATCGCTAGACATTCGCTCAGCCCAGCGTTGGTACCCGCGACTTCCTATATCCAAAGTAGAGGGCTTAAAGCTCTGTTCACTCGCAGTAGCCAAAAGCAGCGGCCTTTGACGGTGCCGCCGCCAGTGTTACCTAACCCGCTTCCTCCTCAGCAGGCCTGGCCTGACCTACCGCAGGTAAAGGCCCAGCCTAGCTTCACCGACCTTGACACCAAGCACTGGGCCTGGCCGATTCTGGCCGACCTGAGCCAGCGCAACTTGATCACAGGCTTTCCAGACGGCACCTTTCGGCCCGCCGCCCCTATAACTCGAGCCGAGTTTGCGGCTCAGCTGGCCCAGCTATTCAATCTGCCCACCAAGCCGCAGGCGGAAGTAACTGTTTACACCGACATGCCTACTACCCACTGGGCCTACGGCAGCGTACAGCAGTCGATGCAGATGGGGTTTCTTAGTGGCTATCCGGATGGGACCTTTCTGCCTGAGCAAACCGTTAGCCGCATCCACGTCATTGCCGCCCTAGCCAGCGGGCTGACGCTGAAATCGAGCCGCAGCGCTCTGATGGCGTTAAAACCCTATAGTGACCAAAGTCAGGTGCCACCTTGGGCTACAAGTTCGCTCATAGCAGTCCTAGATGCGGGTTTAGTCGTGAATTATCCTAACCCCAAGCAGCTAGCTCCTGCTCGGCCCGCTGAACGAGCCGAGGTCGCTGTCATGCTGCACCGGGCGCTAGTCTACACGGGTACCCTTGACGATGTACCTTCTCCCTACGTGGTAGGCGCGTCTGGCCTTACAGTCCCCTAACGCTAGATCCTATTTGGCAGCTCTACCTGGTGGGCCAAATGCACGGCTGCCGCCCCTGCTGCGCCAGAAGCTGGGCGCTATCCCTTCGCGGTCCGGGGACTGGGTCAAAGCTTAGTTGCCCCCCGCTAGCGGTAGCGTACCTGACTCAAAGATAACCAGCCCTCCTTTTAGGCGGGCAGCGAGACGTCCAGCCCATCGTGCTCTAGGGCGGGCAGTTCTAGGCGCTGACTGCGGCGAGTGCGCATAGCGAGGCGATAGCTCACACTTTGAAGCTCAGCCTGAAGCTGATGATTTTCGCGCTGAATCTCGGCAACGCGCTGCTTGACAGCGGCCATGCGATCGGCAAACTTTTGTCGATAAACCGTGGGTAGTTCTTGCACGACCTGCTCCAGCATACGGGTGCGATCGGTGAGTTCCTGCACCGTTTGCCTCAGCTGCAGCACCTCGCTGTCGCGATCTTCAAGCTGCCCTTGGTAAAAGTCGATCTGCTTTTCGACCCCGCGTAGCTGATCTCGCAGGGCAGACATCTCGGCCTGGTGTTGCTCAGATACCTCAGGGCTGGGCACAAACCCAGCATTACCTTTAACCAGCCGAAACAGCTCCTGAGAGAGCTGCTGCACAAGCTGATCGCGAATGGCTAGCTCAGATTCAAGCCGAGCAATTTCAGCCTGGTGTTCGTTCATGTCTGTATATGACGTCTGAGTCACGAAACTACTCCCGCACCGATAACTTACTTACTTAACGCCCCAAAGCCTAAACCACTCCATTTCAGTCATTTACCCTGCTCAACGACGACTTGACGCTAGATACCGGAACTGGCTCTGTCAGCCTCTAATCGCCTGATGTGGATAAGCTGCTGCTAACTTATAGCACCTGTTAGAGAAGTTGGCACACAAAGTTG
>JBARUP010000076.1:0-5584 GCA_049645805.1 Nodosilinea sp. | reverse complement strand
CACCCCCGCGACCTCACCTACGAGGTTAGCGACAGTACCTACAGGCCTGCGGATATTAGCCCCTTTGCCGCCGAGGCCGAGTCTTACATGGACCCTTCCAGCCTAGAAATAGCCTGGGAGTTTTTAACCGAAGCCGGGGAGTCTGCCGACCCGGCTGCTTTGGCGCAGCTGTTGTTTTCAGAGCAGAGCGCGCCCTTCTGCTACGCGGCCCACCGGCTGCTGTCAGAGGACAAAGTTTTCTTTAAGCAAAAGGGCGATCGCTACGAGCCTCGCCCTGCGGCCCAGGTCGACGAACTGCGGCTGCAAATCGAGCGCGAAACCCAGCGCCAGCAGGAGTGGGAATCGTTTATGGCCAAGGCCCGTCAGGCTCTGGCAGGAGAAGCCGTGGCGTGGGCAAAGGGCGATCGCCCTCGTCTCGAAAGCCTGGAGCGTCTGGCCCTGCTTGGCGACGAGTCTAACCAGCGCGCCCAGGCAGCAGAAATTTTACAGGCCTTGGGTGGTGCGCCAACGGCAGCAGGCGCATTTGATACCCTAGTGGCACTGGGAGTGTGGAACGCCCACGAAAATCTAGCCCTCAGGCGCAGCCAGATTCCCAGTCACTTCTCCGAGGAAACCCTTACCATGGCGCAGCAGCGTCCTCAGTCTCCGCCGCCCGACCCCGACGCTCACCGGCTAGACCTCACTCACCTCAAGGTTTACACCGTAGACGACGCTAGCACCCAAGAAATCGACGACGGACTGAGCCTCGAAACCCTGGCTGACGGGAGTCAGCGGCTGTGGGTTCACATTGCTGATCCCACCCGCTGGCTGCTGCCGGGGGATGATTTAGATCTAGAGGCTCGACGTCGATGCACTACGGTCTACCTGCCTACGGGAATGATCCCGATGTTTCCCCTGGAGCTGGCTACCGGAGCCATGAGCCTGCTTCAGGGGCAGACCTGCTATGCCCTCAGCTTTGGTATTACCCTCTCAGCCGATGGCGACGTGCAAGACTACAGCATCCATCCCAGCCTGATTCGGCCTACCTACCGCCTCACCTACGACGACGTTGATGAGATGCTAGAGCTGGGCATCACAGCCGAGCCAGAGATTCAGGGACTAGCCCAGTGGGCAAAAGTGCGGGATCAGTGGCGGCTGAACCAGGGGGCAATCAGCATCAACATGCCTGAGTCAAGCATTAAGGTATCTGAGGCCAAAGACGACATCGTCATCGAGGTGCTGAACGATTCTGCAGCTCGGCAGATGGTGGCCGAAATGATGATTTTGACTGGGGAAGTCGCGGCCCACTACGGCCAAGCCCACGCCCTAGCCATTCCCTTTCGCAGCCAGCCTCAGCCTGAACTGCCTTCCAGCGAAGAGCTTATTTCACTGCCTACCGGCTGGGTACGTGACTCCGCCATTCGTCGCTGTATGACCCGCAGCGAGGTAGGCATTACCCCCAACCGTCACGCCACTCTAGGGCTAGACAGCTACAGCCAGGTCACCTCTCCCATTCGTCGCTATCTCGACCTAGTCACCCATTTTCAGCTCAAGGCCCACCTGCGAGGTGAGCCGCTGCCCTTTTCTTCAGCAGAGATAACCGAGCTGGCAATCGGGGCCAGCTCGGCGGCCTACGAGGCCACCCTAGTCGAGCGGCAGACCAAGCGCTACTGGGCCCTAGAATATCTGCGTCGGCACCAGGATCGAGTCTGGGAGGTAATGCTGCTGCGCTGGCTGCGCGAAGATGAAGGGCTGGGGCTGATTATGGTAGAAGACCTGGGCCTGGAGCTAGCGATGCGCTTTAACCGGGCCGTTGCTCTAGGAGAACAGCTTCAGGTACGGGTCAGCCACGCTAGCCCTCGCCAGGACGTAATTCGCTTTGAGGAAGTGGCCCCAGAGCCAGAAGAGTCGCCCGCTACCGTTACGGCTAGCTAAACCAGCTAGAAGGCGATCGAGTAGAGGAATCAATTCTCGCTCTTCGAGGGCTGGGTGGATCTGGCGCTCAGCTTTCAACACTACATGCTGAGCGGAGCTGCTTGCCTTGCAGACGGGCCACACCAGCACACCGCTCTAGAGAAGGAAGCACAAGCCCGACGCTAGAAACGCGCCCGAGTTCTTAAGACGCTAGGGCAATTTCAGCCATCTCCTGGAGCTTGCCGTTTTGGTACAGCTCGATCAAAATATCGGAGCCGCCCACAAACTCGCCGTTGATGTACACCTGGGGGATTGTCGGCCAGTTGGAATACTCTTTGATGCCCTGGCGGATGTCTGAATCGGCCAGCACGTCAACGGTCTCAAAAGGAACTCCCAAAACGTTGAGAATTTGCACCACGTTGTTGGAGAAACCACACTGGGGCATGAGCTTATTGCCCTTCATAAACACCATGATGGTGTTGTTCTGAACCAGCTTGTCGAGTCTTTCTTTAGTTGCCGAATCCATAGCGTCGATACCTTTGCAGAACGAGATAAACGTGCAAAACGAGATGAACGGTCGAGGGTGGGGAAGATTAGGTCTAGGCGCTTTGAGCCGCCCAGTCTTCTGGGGTATATGTCTTCAAGGCTAGCGCATGGATGGCTTCGGAAGACATGGCCTCGCGCACCGCTCCGTACACCAGCTGATGCTGCTGCACCAGGCTGCGCCCCTCAAACTGCGAGGAGACCACGACCACCTGGTAGTGGTCACCACCGCCGGTTAAATCCTGCACCTGTACACTGGCGTCGGGAAGCCCCTTCTGAATCATGGTGCTAACCTGATCGGGAGTAATCATGACACGGTTTCCTTGTGGCATAGGTAGCTGGGGTACTCAAAGTCCCTATCCCCATATTGACAGGCGCAATGCCCAGTCGCTCACCTAGAAGTATTGAACTTCACTATAGGTAAGAGAGGGAGGCGCGATCGCCTGCTCAGCTAGCCTACTCAACTGGGATCGTCGGTTCAGCTGGGGCCGCGGGTTCATCTGGGGTCGCAGATTCAGCGGGAGTGGTAGTAGCGGCCCGACCGGTGTAAGGCTGATCCACAAAGCCTAGCTCAAAGAGCTGCTGGTAGGCGCGCTGGCCCAGCTCACGGGTGGGCTGCTGGCTGCGCAGAATGTCCATTAGCAGCGGCACGGCTTCGTTAGGTCGATTTTGAGAACGGTAGACCAGAGCCAGCTGATACGTAGCCTGATCCCGTAGCTGAGCAGTTTCTAAGGCTTTTTCACGGTTGCTGCGGTTGAGCTGAGTATCTACACCAACGAACATCTGGGCTAGCTCTTGATAGTAGGTCGAGATCTGGTTGAAGCTATCTCTAGCCTGCTTAAGCTTCTCTTCGGCTAAGACGTAATTTTGATCCGAGATCGCCATGCTGGCTTCGCTCATTAGCTGCTGACCCGAAGCCACACTCAGCGAGCTGTTAGCTTGACCCAGCGGCCTTACTGGGTCGGTACCGGTAGCTTGGGCTAGAGCTGCGCCAGATAATCCCCCGGCTAAAGCTACAGACAGCACAGCGGCCCAACCGCCCAGGACATAACGCAAAAAACGAGGAGCAACGACCATGAATACTAGAGGGTGAGGGACAACTGGACTAAAAAACACTGGGGTATCTTATCATCTCGATATGGCGCAGCATCGTTGATTGGCCCAGTAGAGCAACTGCCACAGGGTATAGACTAGCGCCATAGCCCTGAAAACGACCGTTTAAGTGCCAAAAGATTCACGCTGCTCGCCCCATTGCTATGCCTGCTCCCATCGATCCTCTTATATCTAGCGACGGTCCCCGCCGCGCCTTTTGGGGGGAAATCCTGCAGCGGGGCGGCGAAGAACTCCTGCTTGAAAAGGTGCCTACCCACTTCACGACTCGCTTAGTCACCCCATCGGCCTTAGAGCCGCTGCGCCAGCGCCTCAACCCCATCACCCTGCGCCCAGTAGCGGGGGGGCCGCTGGTGGAATGGCAGGTAGCCGAAACCGAGCTAGAAGCAACCTTGACCATGGTCCGCCGCGACCCAATGGTGCTGTTCGCCAGCCACGTGTATCGCCTAGCCGACAGTCCTCAGTCTTGGGTTTACCTGACAGAGCAGATGACGGTACAGTTTGCCCTCGGCACGGCGGCCCCGTCCATCGATGCGATCTTCACCAGCCTGGGCCTAGCGATTGAGAAACCCCTAGCGGGCATTCCCAATACCTTTGTGGTGCGGGTAACTTCTGACGCTACCGAAAATCCGGTAAAGCTGGCCAACCGGCTGATGACTTTAGAGGGTGTGCTAGCGGCAGAACCCAACCTAGCGATTGAAACTAGCACCCTCTACCGCCCCACAGACGATCGCTACCGTCAGCAGTGGCACTTATCCCACAGCGGCGGTACGAACCTAAGTCCGGGGTCGCATATTTCAGCAGAAGCCGCCTGGGATATCACCCGAGGAACGCGATCGGTGGTCATTGCCGTTAGCGACGATGGGTTTGATTTAAACCACCCTGACCTGCAGGGTGTGGGCAAGCTAGTGGCCCCAATAGACTTACGGGATAAAGATGCTCTGCCCCTGCCGACTAAGCAGGACGAAAATCACGGTACGGCGGTAGCGGGCCTGGCAATTGGAGAAGAAAACGCGATTGGGATCGTGGGGGTGGCCCCCGGCTGCGCCTTCTTGCCTATTCGCACAACCGGCTTCATTGACGATCGCGCGATCGAGCAGCTGTTTGATGAAGCGGCCCGGCGGGGGGCGGCAGTGATCGTCTGCAGCTGGTCGCCTGCAACTAACTATTTTTCGCTAACGCTGCGGCAGACTAACGCGATCACTCGGGCCGCCACGACCGGACGCAGCGGCAAAGGCTGCGTGATTGTCTTCTCGGCGGGCAATGCTAATCGGCCGGTGAGCGGTACCGTTAACGAAGCCCAGTGGCCTCCCAACACCCTCAGCGGTCCCACCCGGTGGCTGAGTGGTTTTGCCATTCACCCTGACGTAATTGCGGTGTCGGCCTCGACCAGCCTGGGTACCAAGGCCGCCTACAGCAACTGGGGCGAGCACATTGCCGTGGTGGCCCCCAGCAACAACGCCCCTCCCAGCATGAGCCTGCCCCAGGTGGGCAGCGTGGCGACGGGGCCGCCGCTGCAGCAGTACCTGCCGGGGTTGGGCATGGTCACTAGCGATCGCACCCAGGCGGACGGCTACAGCTCCGATGACTACACCAATGTCTTTGGCGGCACCTCTAGCTCGTGTCCGGTGGTGGCCGGGGTCGCAGGGCTGATGCTGTCGGTCAACCCCAGCCTGACGGCCCGCCAGGTGCGCGAAATTCTCCAGTCTACTGCCGACAAAATTGTGGATCGCACGCCTGATCCCCAGCTGGGCCTTCAGTACGGCACCTATAATGCCAGCGGCCACTCCCAGTGGTTTGGCTATGGCAAGGTCAACGCGGCGGCAGCGGTGCAAGAGGCCCAGCGGCGTGCCTTTGCCAGACGGCAGCTAGGGCGAGCGGTGCAGCAACAAAATCAAACCCCGACCCCGATTCCAGACAATCAACCTAGCGGGGTCGAGAGCAGCGTGACGATCGCGGCCTCGGGCCTAGTCACCGACGTGCAGCTTGAGGTTAGAATTGACCACGCCTTTTTGAGCGATCTCAGCCTGAGCTTGGT
>JBARUP010000075.1:0-19420 GCA_049645805.1 Nodosilinea sp. | reverse complement strand
ATCTTTGCTCCACCACTCTTGCTGGTACATCTGATAAAGCTGCTTAATCTGAGACGGCGTGAGCTGGTGAATGAGGGTCGGCATAGGATGAGTATCAATTCATGAAAGGTGCGGTGATCCTGACCTAACGATAGAGGCAAAGGGCTAGGATTAAGGAGTGGCCGAATGTCAGACCTATCTTACTGCTGATGGCAAAGCCTGGAGGAGCCGATATCCTTGAGGAGTAGCCTAAGCTGATGGCTCTGCCACTTCTTCCGCTGCTCCACTGGTGGAGTGCACGCAAGTTTGCTTTGAAAGAAGCTGTTCGGAGCCGGGTGAAAGTCCGATATTGGCTACCGCCGCCAGGTCTGTTTTCATGCGAGCCCTGGCGCTATTGACTCATAAGGGAGGATACCTCCATGAAATTTGTACTGTTTGCTGGTGCCGCAGCCGCTGTTTCTGTAGCAGCAGCCATGCCTGCCCAGGCCGAGAATCCGGCCCACGTGCGGCAGCTGCTAGAAACTAACCTGTGCCAGAGCTGCGATCTCTCAGGCGCAGATTTGACTCAGGCCCACCTGATTGGAGCCGATCTGCGTGATGCGGATCTCCAGGGGGCTATCTTAACCGAAGCCAATTTAGAAGGGGCTGACCTCAGCCGTGCCGACCTGACTGGGGCCGATCTTAGTCAGGCCTTTTTGACCAACGCCCTGCTGGCCGATGCTACTCTTGACTTGGCCAATCTAACCGATGCCAGCATCTACTTTGCCGATGTCACTGGAGCATCACTGCTAGATGCAAACCTGACCGGAGCCGACATTGTCGGTACGCCTATCAGCGTTGGCGGTGACTAAGTTTACTGACGGTAATTCTGAATGAAGCACTCCTTTAATACCAAAGCTCAGCAGTAACTTTTGAGCTATTGAAGTAGATTACGCAGATCTAAATTAGGCAATCGATCGCTACTCTAGCAGAAATTTAGAGCAGCGAAAAAGTTGACACTCTCCAGCAGCGATGATGAGCGCAAGCTTTATCCATCCTGCGCAGGTTTTATCTCTAACTGCGCCTTCTTACTTATGACAGCGTACTCACCGAAGGAAGAGAGGCGCTGGAGCCGGTCGCGCTGGAGCACAACCGGACCCTGAGGACGGCAACTATTTGCTACCTAGATACTGATACAGCACTTCAGCCGCTGCGCCTAGGGTAGGGCCAAACGCCAGCACCCCTTCCTCATGCCCCGCCATAATCAAAATGCGCTTTTGCATCAGAGCGCTGTGCTCCAGCAGCCGCACCATTTCGTCGGCCATTGCAGGGGTGCCGTAGGGAACGCTAGCGGCAGTGGTAGGTAGCACCTCCCTGTAGTGCTCCCGCAGTGAGCGATTATGGACGTGAATAACGGCCTGAATCGCATTGCTGTAGTCGTACAGGGCGGCATGGGTAAGCGATTCTGACGAAGCCTGAACCAGGCCGGTGCAGTGTAGGGTATTGCGATCGACATCCCGGTCGTCCGCGAGGTTGTAGTGCTGAGGAGTAGTTTGAGCCAGGTGCCCGGTCTGAGTGCCCGAAACGGCAAAGCTGTGGGGCGAGAGCCTGAAGCTAATGTTGCCGTAGCCAATGCCGTTTGGATAGGAACCTATTTGCCTGGCCTGCCACAGGCGATCGCGCCAGCTAATCAGCTCCGTCAGCTGCGACTTCATTAGCGGATCACCCAGCGTCCAGTGGCCGACATACTTAATTACGCCTTCATCAATTACGCTTTCATCAGGGATCATGACCTCAGGCCGCCGCTTGTTCTGGAAACAAAGCTAGCAGACCAGCCTCGGAGGCCGGACAGATTCCCCGCTCGGTAATCAGCCCTGTGACTAAGCGGGCAGGGGTAACATCAAAGCCGTAGTTAGCGGCGGGGGAAGTCTGTGGGTCAAAATGTTAACAGGCCGACTGGCGCGAGTGTAAATCTCTTCAATCAGCGGCACACCGTAGAGACTGATTTGGCGGCACTGTTCTTCGTCGGCGTCAATGATGGCTTCGGCATTCTGGCGCAGCTGATCAACCGCCTCTGAGACCGTTGCCGCCTGCCCTAGGACACGGAGCTGAGACGTCAGCGCCCAGCGCAGATAACGGCGGTAGGGCGGGTCTGGCCTAGGATATAGGCCACCTGGCGCAAAAAGCCGCGAAAGTCTTCTACATCAACGGCCTCTAGGGCAGCTAGGTACATGCCCATGGCGGCGGTGGCCCCAATTAGCGACGCACCGCGCACCACCATGTCTTTAATGGCGTAGGCGGCCCCCTTTCAAGACATAGGGCGGCACCCTTGATTTGGCTGAGCCTGCGTTATTTGGATAGGACATCACGCAGGGGCTTGGTCATCCAGTTGATGCCCACCCGCACCTGGTGAGAGAAGGTGGGCATGCGGTAGAGGTAGGCCAGACGACGTGCCACGTGGGCCAGTTCGCCGTCGAGCTGTATGCCTAGCCCCGTCAGGGTAGCGCGACTGGTGCCGAGGGTGATCATTTCGCCCAGGTGCTGATAGCGGAAGGGTAGCTGGGGACGAGTCTTCGCGGAAGAGGCTTCGCTATCGCACAGACTCGCCCAGATATTCCACCCTACAAAGTCGGCCTGCTGCAAGGCAACCTGGGCCGTGGCGGGCACCTGCTGGCCCTCAGCATCGCGGCAGTCGGCAACGTCGCCTAGGGCATAAACGCCAGGACGATCGATTGACTCCAGGGTGGGCTGCACCACAACCTGCTGGCGTTCGTTGCGCTTTAGCGGCAGGTCGGCGATCGCTGAGTTGACCTCGGTCCCTACGGTCCACAGCACCAGGTCTACGGGCAAAATATCGGTCTGCTCACGAAAGGTGAGACTAAGGGTGTCGGCCCCGACATTGTCCACAGCGGTTTCGAGATCAACCCAGATGCCGAGATCAGAGAGGGCTTTCTGGGCTACGTCGCGGTTGTACTCAGACGACGTACGCAGGATGGTGTCTGTGCGCTCGATTAGGCGAATGCGCCCGCGTCCTCCTAGCTGTTCGGCTACTTTGCAGGCCAGTTCCACACCGCTGTACCCGCCGCCAACAACGGCAACTCGAATCTTGTCAGTGTCGGAGGCCTCTAAAAACCGCAGGCGCTCCTTCAGCTGATACGCATCCTGCAGGCTGCGAAAGGCCAGGGCGTGCTCGGCCACGCCGGGAGCCATATCCATGGGTGTAGTGCCACCTAGAGCTAGTACCAGGCGATCGTAGGTGAGAGTGATACCATCGCTGAGGTTGACGCGGTGCTGATCGAGATCAATGCCGGTCACCCCCGCCTGCCGAAACTGCACCGAGGTACCGGCCAAGAGCTCAACGTAGGGAGGGGCAACCTCCCAGGTTTGCAGCTCATCAGTGACTATCTCGTAGAGCAGCGGCAAAAAGAGGAAGCGATCGTTGCAGTCAACCAGCGTAATTGTGGGCGGGGTTCCTTCCCACGGCAGCTGGCTGAGGCGCAGCGCGGTGTAGAGGCCGCCAAAGCCGCCGCCGAGAATACAAATTTGCTGGGGAGCGTCTGCCATATTGAAAAGCCGTAATACCTCCTCTACCTTCTAACTCAAAATAGATAGAAAGAGTCATCCTACTATTTAGAGATTTCTTTGATCCGGTGGCTAATAGAGGCTGACTGTGATTCTGCTCGCTACTGACAGGGGTCGCCGTTGCTATCGAGGAAATAGCAAGGTCTGCCGCTCTGGGCAACGGCCTGGGGGAAGGCGGAATTGGCCCCTTGTGGAGGAGTGGCAGCGGCTCCTCCTGCTTGTAAAGGAGCGGCAAGGATAGCCTCTGCGGTGCTGTTGCCGCATAGTGATGTCAGGTCAACTAGCTCACCGCTGCTGTTGACCATAAAGCAAAAGGGCGCGTTTGGCCCCGGCAAAGCTACTACTGAGTTAGCCCCAGGCGATGGCAAAACCGGATTAGCCACGGCGGGCGAGATAAAGGCGATCGCCACGGGCACAGCTACAATCCAGCGAAAGAAAGTCGGCATGGTGTACATCCTGATTAATTCAAAAAGATTGATCGAGCGAAAACTAGTCAGACGCTAGATTAGCTGCATGATGGAACGGGTCGAAATGCCGAGGCCAATGACGGTGATTCCCACAGCACTCGCCAGCGGCAGCCACTGCAAAGCCCGACGCGGCATGGGCACCTGCTTAAACACCCGTTTTGCCGAAACCGTCAGCAGGCCCAAACCGGCTAAAACGCTGGCTAACCCTAGGCTGAACGCCACTACCAGCAGCAGCCCCGAAACAGGATTGCCAAAGGCGATCGCCCCCAGCAGCAGTACTAGAGCCGCTGGGCATGGCACCAGCCCCGCCGATAGCCCCAGCAGCAGCAGGCTGCGCCAGGTGCCCGTCACGGTGCCCGTCACGGGTAAGTGGCTGTGGCTATGACCGCCGTGATGGCCGTGGTCGTGATGGCCGTGGTCGTGATGGGCGTGGTCGTGATGATGGCCGTGATGATTGTGATTGTGGTCGTTGGGCGCTGCGCCGTGGGAATGAAGGCTGTGGGAGTGGGCCGAGCGCTGCCGCTGCGATCGCTGGGCAATTAGAGTTGAGCCAATGCAGACAACCATGCCCCCAGAGACGAGGCTTAGCCAGGGATAAATTTGCTCGGGCAGCACGTAGCGAGCCGCCGCCAGGGTGACTAGCCCTAGCGCAAACACGCCCAGAGTGTGGGTCAAAGTGGTCATCAGAGCCAAGAACAGAGCGTGGCGCGGCGTAGCTCGCTCGCCCACCAAGTAAGCTCCCACTAAGGTTTTGCCGTGCCCCGGCGAGAGCGAGTGTACCGCCCCCCACACAAATGCGCCAATCAGCGTTAGAAACCAAGCCCTGCTACCTAGAGGCGCTGAGTCGGCTGGCTTTAGCGTGAAGGTCGGATCTTTGGGCGTAAAAACGTGATTGGTGACCGCTCCATTCTGAGCAATGGTGGCCAGACAGCTGGCCTGGGGCGCATCGGCGGGAAAAAAGGTGTAGACGATCGCGAGCCCCGACGGCGGCTCTGCCCAGGCGTACCTGAGCTGGAGCGTGGTGTGGCTGCCAGGCGCAATTTTGGCGTTGGGAGACATGCTGTCTACAACGGGCTCAATAGTCAGCTTGGGCGACCGATTGCGGCTATCTTTAAGGGCGATCGCGGGCTCAAGCTGGCGCGCGATCGCCTCCCGATGACGCATAAGTTCATCGCTTGAGAGCTGGCCGCTGCCGTCTTCATCAGCAAAGGCGGTCAGCTCCGTGGGGTAGGTCAGCGTGATCTGGGTTTCCGCCTCGGCTACGACAATCTCTGCCGTGGCCAGGTCATTCCAGTGGGCGGCAGCGGGCGGAGCGATCGCTATCCCGATGATGATGCTTGCCGCAACCAGTAGGCTAAAAACGCCGTATCGTCGTAGGTGCTGGGTCATAGTAAAAGCCTCTAGTTCTGCCTGACGAGTCCTAACCGTTGCCGAGTCTGGGAGCTAAACGTAGGGTCAATATTTGCCGCCTGGCGAAACAGCTGCTCTGCCTGCTGAGGATGATTTAGCGCCGCTTCAATTTCCCCGGCGCGGTAGGCGATGACCGCGCTGCGCGCTCCCTGATCTAGGGCCTCGCGAATTGCCTGCTGAGCCGCGGCTATCTGGCCTGACTCCATCAGCGACCAGGCCAGTAAGTCAAGGGTTTTGGCATCGCGGCGGTGGGCGGACTCAGTTTTCATCAGCGCTAGGGCTTCGGCCACATCGTCAGAGGCTCCCCGCTCCAGCAGTAGATGGGCCAAATCGCGCCGATGCCCTAGGGCGTTGCCCTCGACGCTTCGCCGCAGCTCGGTTTCAGCGATCGCCCATTCCTCAGTCGCTGTTCGACCCTCCAGTGCCTGCACCCGCGCCAGACCGTGGAGCGCCGCGCCTCCCCCCACCGCTCGGTAGTGGCGTTTTGCCGTTCGATACCGGCCCTGCACCGTGGCCAGTTCGGCCAGCTGGAGATGCGCTAGCGGATAGTCAGGGACGATCTCGAGCGCCTTGCGGTGGAGAGCTTGAGCCGTCTTATAATCGCCCCGCCGGGCGTAGTACCGCCCTAAAAACACTCGGGTCTGGGCCGAGCCAGCGGTGTTACCGGGCTCTTCTGCCGCGATCGCCCGCTGAAAATCCTCCAGGGCCAGCTCATCCTGCCCCTGCGCTTCGTGGGTCAGCGCCCTCAGGGTTAGGCTTCCCATAGAGGGATACTGCTCAGCTAGAGAATGCGCTACAGCGTAGGCAGCACCAACCTCTCCCATAGCGAGTTTGGCGGTAACCACCAGCCCTAGAGCATCGGGACTACCGACGCTTTCAGCGAGACGAACGGCGGTCGGAAAGTCATGCTGGGCCTCGGCGATCTTGGCCAGGGCCAGGATCGCGCCGCTGTTGTCAAATGGGAAATTTGCCAGCGACTGCTGAGCCGTTTTTTCTGCCAGTAGGTACCAGCTCTCGTCACGAGCGGTGCGGGCCATCTGAATGTAGAGATTAGCCAAGACTGCCTGGTCCATCCCATCCTCTGGATTCTTCTGAATTCGTCCCTGGTAGAACGAGATTGAGCGCTCTAGGGTGCGCTGGTCCTGGTTTTGCAGAGAGTCAGAAAAGGCATAGCCATAGGGAGCGCGCTCCCCACTCGGCCAGAGCTGCCTCTCAGGTACCCGGCTCAGCGCAACGGCTCCAAACGCAAGCAAACCAGCGACCAGCAGTCCAGGAGCAGAGGCCCAGCCGGGTCGTTTAAGTGTAGGGGTTACCATTGCAATTCCTGTGCAGACCACGTGTGTGCTGTTCACCCCGCTGCTAAGGCTAGTGGGGCATCCGCGTTGAATAACGATATCTTCTGAGCAGGGTGGGGCAGGTCAAATCTGTAGCAACAGAAGTAATCCCTGGAGATTAGTAGCTCAAGCGCTAAAACTGACCTAGCCCTCACCCTGAAGGAGACAAACTGCTAACCTGCTGCGAGCTAGCAGCCTGCGCAATAGAATCACCGCGACATTACGCCTGCGGCACTAGTTGGCTGGGGCCAGATAGGGAAACGCTGGCACTAGCGGATCGTGGCCTTGGGCAGGGTTGCCAGGGGTTCCTTCATAGGAAACGTTGTCGGTTGCGATCGCGCCGTCGGTCAGCACAGAAAGCGTGATATCGATAACGTCATCCTCGAGCAGTCGTCCCCGAATCGGGCTGCCCTTGGCATTCAAGGCATTGGCGTAGCCACTGGGGCCGGTCGTGTCAATGCGCATCACGTCAGGCAAAAACGCCTGGAGTAAGGCATCAGCTCTGGCATCGCTGTTGCCGATCGCTAGCAGCGTTTGTTTGGCCTCGCCCACAATGGGGGCCGCCGCACTAGCCGCCGGTTCTTGACCAGCCAAAGCTGCCGCCTCAAACGCAGGGTCAACACTGTTTAGCGTGTTCAGAAAATCGTTGGTGACAACCAGGCCTTCATTGACTGCCGGGCGGGCCAGTCGCTCAATCTGGTTAAACTTCTCGCTGGTGGGCAGCGATACCGTCATCCACACATCAAAGGTGGTGGCTGAGCCTGCGCCTTGCAGCAGCCCGGTCGGTAGCTGAACAGCGATCGCGTTGACGTTGTACCCCTGGGCAAAGTCTACGGCTTCCCCTGGCGCACGAAAGCCAACCGCAGGTCCGTTGCCCAGCGCTCCAGCCCGAACCCGGAAAAACTGTTCTACATCAAAGAAGAACGGATCTTCGCGTAGCCCGGCAAACACCTGAACCGCTGAATTGCCAACGGTACCTGCATTAAGAATTGGGGTTTCATTCAGCGCCGTTGTTTGGCCTTCAATCACCTCACTACTGCCGTCTTTAACCACTGTCAGGGTGTAGCTTTGCCGGTTATTGCCGTCGGGTGGGCCAAACTGAAACTGAAGAGAAACATCGGGTAACCCAGTGGGTGTGCCGTCGTTGTCGCTAACGCGAGAGATGTTGAACGTGTACTGTGCGCGGGTGCTGAAATAATACTGCTGCCCCGCCACAGAGCGAGGATTGGTGTTCATAATTAGCACCAGGTTGTCCGGCGAGGCGCTGGCGTTTTGATCCCTTTCTCGAAACACGTATAAATCGGTCAGGTTCAGGTTGCGCCCTTTAATTTCTGACTCACCATCGTCATGGTCAGAAGCGTTTACAAACAAAGCACCTGCGCCAAGAGTCGTCGCTAGGCCGAGTACTAATCCTGTGGTCAGCCAAGCTTTTTTTGAAAGCTGTTTCGTAAGCTTCATGGTAACTATAACCTTTGCTTTTTGGTGTTAATAGCGGAGAGAGACTCAAGGATATAAATGGTTTAGATCCCAAAGTTTTCTGGAGAGACGGTCGTGCGGAGATGCGTGACTAGGCGATCGCGCTGACATCAGCGGTAAGCGTCACAATCAAGTCGTTGAAATCAAAATCTCCAGCATCCTCAAACAGCAGCGTGTTTCCCTGGCGCTGAATACGAGCTTGCCCCAGGGCCGCATCGCCAACCGTTGCGAGGTCTTGTAGGCTGCCACGAATGAGCAGCGCTGGCGCGTAGTAGGTCCCCCCCGGCAGGGACAGCGTGGCGTCAATACGCTGGTTATTGCCGACTGTCAGCCTGACGCCGTCAAGCAAATTGGCTGCCGCCGCAGTCTCGTAGCCAGCGTCTCCAGGCAGTAGGCCATCCACCCGGCCTAGGGCGTCGGTCTCGTAGAAGGCCAGCACGTTATCAAACAGAGCTTCGCGGGATAGCTGCTGGATAACATTGACCGCTACGTCGTTATCAAAACCCGTCAGGTCAATCAGTTCGGGCAGCGATGCGCCGCTGGAATCTGACAGAATAGTTTGAGCACCCGTCAGTGCAATCGTGTAGCTGCCACCCCCTGAGCTAGATCCAGCAAACCGGGCTAAAGATGAACCTCCACCCGGTCCGGTAGGTAGCAAAACGCCATCAGAGGAGCGATCGGGGAAAATCTCCCCTCCAGCGCTGACGGGATCATAATCGAAGCTAGAAATTCCCAAGTAATAAATGCCCGAAGCGAGCAGACCATTCCTCGATGGCAAAGTTGCCTGGGCTGAGCCAAATAGATCGTCATTACCGTAGACGCCGCGGCCCAACGCATCAAACAAAAACAGTTGCGGATCCTGAAGCAGGCTAGTAGGAATCCCCAGAGCGTTGTCAATAGGTAGACCGAGCAGCGTGTCTGAACTCAGCGTTGTCGCCGAGAAAGGCTGGTCGCCGGAAATAAAAATTTGAAAGAGATCAGCATCTCCAGAAAGAGTTCCGGAAATAGACGTCAACGGCTGTGCTGAAGCCGTAGCGATAGGAGCAGCTTGGTTTAGCTGCTCCCCAGCATCGCCGACTTCGGCAAATGAAACAGGGGGCATGTGAGCACTCCTACGCTGGTTGATTGGGGGTTAATCAATCAGCCAGCTGTGTAAGGTTTTCATATTCAGTACGCCTGAGTTTGCAAAGTAGATTTAAATCAGGACAGGCAAAATAAAGGTTCATAATGACCGAGCTAAGTAGCTGGGCTAATTCAAATGTAGGATGGATTAGCGGTAGCGTAACCCATGCGGGCGTTGGGTTTCGTTCCTCAACCGCAACCTACACGGTCTTATATTTGATTGGGTCTTCCTACTCATGTCCTATGACTTAGGACTGAGGGGCGGTATTGTAGCGCCCAAAAATTCCTTAGAACTAAGTTAAGAAGCTCTGTCGCTAGCTACCAAGCTGTGGTCACGGTTCGCCACGTCAACAACTTGGCACCTCACCAGAACGGGGCCTGCAATAAACGACTGGCTATTAGTGGGCTAGGGCTAGCTGGTTAGCTAGCAGACTAAAGCCTGGCACCGTTAGTCAAGAATTCAGCCTTCTTGTATACGCCGCCACTCCCGTGGGCAGATAAAATTAGGCCCATAGGATTGTTGATTTGAGGTTAAAATTTACCATGCCTTGGCAGTTTCAAGTACCCACGCTGGGCGATCAGCAGTCTGAGCAAAAGCTGAAGAATCACATTCTCACCTCTGAGCCCGACGCTAATATTGACATCAACTCTCAGACCAAGACTATCATCATCAGCTCTAGAGCCTCAGAAGAAACCTTTAAAGAACTGATTGTGGCAGCAGGTCATAGTATCGCTACGGACGGCGCTGTATAGACTTGATGCCGCCCACCGCGATCGGGCCTCAGCGTCGTTTTTAAACAGCCGACTATGCTCAAACCGAAGCTGCTGCTGCTGGCTATCGATAAAATTCGCGGCCAAGAGCTGACTAAGCTAGGCGACTTTGCCCTGCTCAAAGCCGATGCCTTAGGAGCAAAGGCCAAACCTGTGGTGATGAACCAGCTGGAGTCGGTCGTCGGCTACTATCCGCCGATTGATTTAGAAGTGCTGAGTCAGCTACCCCCCTGTACTCTTGGGTATAAGTACGCTCACCATATGCAGGCCAATGGCCTCAAGCCCTTCACCGTTAGCCCTAAGCTAGACGAGGTTGCCCAGCGCAACGTGTTTGCGCTGCGCTACGCCATTACCCACGATATCTTTCATGTTCTGCTGGGGTTTGACACCAGCTACGCTGGTGAAATAGGGGTACTGGCCTTTGCCGTAGCGCAGAACTATAGCCAGTTGCAGCGGCTGGGGCTCTGGCTAGCAAGCGCTCTATATCCAGTCCTAGCGCCCGGGCAGACCCCAGCCATTTTCGCCAACCGCCGCCAGGGACTGGCGCTGGGGCAGCAGGCTAAGTGCCTGCTAGGCATCAGATTTGAAGAAATGTGGGCGCTGCCGATAGATGTTGTTAGGCGAGATTTAGGGTTGGTCAAACCTATCGGAACGCTCTGAATACTCAACTCCTTTTGGTAAAAGCGCTGGTCTGAACGGACGAGCTTGAAGCAGCTCTGCGCAACACTCGCTAGAATAAAAGCCGCACGAATTACGGATCGCTCGCCCTATGAAACGGTTGCTTGTTGCTTTGGTTCTGTGTTTAGCCCTACTAGGATTTCCAACTCAGGCTGAGGCGCACCAGGTGGAGACCTTTTACAGCCTAGACAATCAGCTTGAGTTTCAGTCCAAATTCAGCTCTGGGGAACCCTTCGTCGGCGCAACAGTAAGCATCTATGCACCCAACAACCCCGACGACCCCTGGATGGAGACCACTACCGACAGCGAGGGACGGTTTGCTTTTCTGCCCGACGAGTCAATACCGGGCGATTGGGAAGTGGCCATTGAAGACGATACGCGAAGCCACGCCGACTATTGGACTGTGCCCGTAGGCGATCGGGGTATTGTCTATGACGGCATTAGTTTCGATTCGACCGAAGACGTACACTATCGAGCGGCCGCGGCCGCCATGCCAATGGTGATTTCTGTCGGTGGAGCACTGGCCTGGCTAGGATTTAGACGTCGCCGCTAGGTGCTGGCTTGGCTTGGTATAGAACGATGGTGTCTGTCTTTGCGTCTTCTCAACGGTTGACGTAGTACACTATCGTTATCATGATATAAACATTAAGGAATAATAAGCTACCCTATAGGCTAACCTTTGCCCCAATAAGCTGTTTGCGACGGTTATCAAAGTTTTCGAGCTAGTTCGGTCTTTTGATTTCTCGATTTTGCAACCAAGCTTAGGCTCTGTTCTGCTCCCTCCGGGGTGAACAGATTTTTTTTGGGCAAAATAGTCCAGCTCTGATTTGCACCAATTAACGTTTGTGGAGACCTTTCCTTGACTGCAATTATTGAGCCGTCTGCTAGATTAGCGAACGCTAACCCCTACGACCACCTGACGCTCAAGCAGGTGATTCAAACTATTCCTAAAGCCTATTTCCAAAAAGATTCTCGCAAAGCGTGGACAGCGGTAGCGCTGAGCGTTGGAGCCGTGTTTTTGGGCTACACTTCGATCGCATTTTCACCCTGGTTTTTGCTCCCCATGGCCTGGTTCTTGACCGGCACTGCATTGACCGGTTTCTTTGTGATCGGTCACGACTGCGGCCATCGCTCTTTCGCCAACCGCCGCTGGGTCAACAACTGGCTGGGTCACATCATGTTTTTGCCGCTGCTCTATCCATTTCACAGCTGGCGGCTGCTGCACGATATTCACCACCGCCACACCAACGATATGGAGATAGACAACGCCTGGGCACCGTGGAGCCAGGAAGAGTACAGCGGCGCTAACGTATTTTTGCAGGCTGTCTACAAAGCCATGCGAGGCTGGCTGTGGTGGCTGGCCTCGGTGGCACACTGGGGGGCGCTGCACTTTGATTTACGCAACTTTGAGCCCCGCGATCGCCCTAGGGTCATTCGGTCTATTGCGGCGGTAGCTATCTTTGCGCTGGTGTTATTCCCAACGCTGATCTATTTCACTGGCCCCTGGGGCGTCGTGAAGTACTGGCTCATGCCCTGGCTGGGCTACCACTTCTGGATGAGCACCTTCACGCTGGTGCACCACACGGTACCTGAGATTCAGTTTCACTACGCCGATACCTGGAACGAAGCAGAAGCGCAGCTCTCGGGCACCGTGCACTGCGACTACCCCAAGTGGATCGAGGTGTTGTGCCACGACATCAACGTCCATGTTCCCCACCATATCTCAGTGGGTATTCCGTCCTACAATCTGAGGCCTGCCTACGCGGTGCTGAGAGAAAACTGGGCTCCGCTAATGAAAGAGACAAAATTCTCCTTCGAGCTGATGCAGGAAATCACCGGGCGCTGCCACATCTATCATCCCGAGCGTGCTTACCAAACCTTTCGAGATCTAGGGTTCTAAACAACCGTTGAGATCTTTGCGGGATGATTTAGCTCCCTGTCGCCGGCTCAGGACTCCTGAGCCGGTTTTGCTGTGGATGGGGACAATTGGTAAACTGCGACACGTTACCTGCCCAAATAGCCTTCGCGATCGCCACAATCATGGGTAGCATTAGGAGTCTTGCCAGCCTCGACCTCCACCGTCGCCCCTCACACCGCCGCTTCAGCACACTATGGCCTTGCTATCTCCGTTAAGTATTTCGTTGCGTACTGTTATGACGACTGCCGCTATTGTCCTGGCGGGGCTGGCTGCGGCTCCCCTAGCAAGGGCACAGCAGTTTGACCAGCAGCCCATTGACCCTAGCCTGACTGTGGCAGTGGCCAGCCCAGTACGCGATGGAGCCTTCTACAACCTGCTGATTTTGGAGCAAGTTCCTAACCAGCGGCAGTGCTGGCAGGAACAGGGCCAAAGCGGGGGGGCAGTGGCTATCGATCCGCTGCTGCTGAACTTTGACTTCACCGGAGCCTGCGATCGCAAAACCGACGGCAACGGTTACTCAGTACGCGTTAACGACCAAGACCTAGGCGTTCACTACCGGCTCGAAATTTCGGGTCGGCAGAACGACCTGGTATTGTTTGCTCGTCCCACCCGCGATCGCTCGGCTCCGCCAATCGAAATTGGCCGCACCAACGGTCGCACCAGCGGCTTTCTCAAAATTCAGCTCAACCCCGGCTGGCAGATGGCTCGCCGTCTTTACAATGGCCAGCCTACGGGCCACATCTACCTTACCCACGACGCGCCGCTAGAAGCACTGGCCGGGGGAACACCACCCCAAGGAACGCCATCCCAAGGAACATCGCCCTCGACGCGTCCTGTCACGCCAAGCGTTCCAGTGGCCCAAGCGCCGCCGCCGCCACCCAGCAGCACTACGTCCACCGGTAGCCACTTTCGCGTTATTGTGCCGGTGACCAGCGGTGATACGCTGCAGCAGGTGCGGGCAATCGAACCCGAGGCCTTTCGTACTACTGTTAACGGCCAAACAGTTGTGCAGGTAGGGCTGTTTCGCGATCGCCAGCGGGCCGATGAGGTTTATAGCGCCCTAGTTGCGGCCAGCCTGCCCGCCAAAATTGTCGCCGCCTCAGCCCCAGCGGTGGCCTCCACCCCAGTTATTCCTGCCATTCCCCAGGGGGCCGTCGTAGTGGTCATCGACCCCGGTCACGGCGGGCGTGACCCTGGGGCGGTGGGCATTGGCGGTATGCAGGAAAAACAGATTAACACCGCTATTTCTAATCGGGTGCAGCAGCAGCTCCAGGCGGCGGGTATTACCGTGCTGATGACCCGCAGCAGCGATGTCTTTGTTGACCTTGACGCCCGAGCTCAGTACGCCAACCAGGTCGGTGCTAACCTCTTTGTCAGTATTCACGCCAATGCGATTAGCATGAGCCGCCCCGACGTCAACGGACTGGAGACCTACTATTACTCCAGCGGCGAGCGCCTGGCCCGCAGCATTCACGCCAGCGTTCTACAGAACACGGATTTGGGCGATCGCGGCGTGCGCACGGCCCGCTTCTACGTACTGCGCTACACCTCTATGCCGTCGGTGCTGGTTGAAACCGGGTTTGTTACTGGAGCCACCGATGCCGCCCGCTTCCGCAATCCTACAGCGGTGAACCAGATTGCTGACGGTATTACCAGGGGAATTCTCAACTACCTAGGTCGGTAGCAGAGAGCGAGGTGATGAAGTAGGTCGGGAGCTGACCAGGCCGCAGAGCGGGAGCCGTAGCTAGATCTCAGGTCGGTGAATAGTCTTTACCGGGCTCATCTGCCCCTGCTCTGACAAACCGTTTATGGCGGAGCTCTCCGCGACCTGGGCTCCTGCTATACCCAAGTTCTTGAGTAAGATAAAGCCCGCAGGCTCCATTAGCGGTGCCAATCGTCTACAGCTTTAAAGAAAGTGCATCTAGTTTCCTATGAAGCAAGTTTTCTCAAACGAGACAGCGGTACAAATCTCGCGTTTCGACCCCACTAGCGTCAGCTCCTCCATTGATGTCGCTAATATCTCCGGGCCGCTTCAGCGCATCAGCGTCACCATCAATCTAGTTCACACCTACACCAGCGATCTGAGAATCTCTCTCACCGCCCCTAGCGGAACCTCTGTTCTACTGGTAGGTAACGCTGGCGGCGGCGGCGATAACTTCCTCGATACCACCTTTGACGACGGGGCCGGGGTACTGATTAGCGAGGGTGCAGCGCCTTTTCAGGGCACGTTTCAGCCCCAGCAGCCCCTGTCTTCGCTGCTTGGTAGTGAGCCCAACGGTACCTGGACGCTGCAAATTCAAGACCAGGCCTTTCTGGACGGCGGGTTTCTCAACCGCTGGGCGCTTGAGCTAGTGAGTGAAAGCCTGTCGCCGCCGCCGCCCCCCAATCAGTTTTCTATTCAGCTGCGCTTTTTGGGCGGGCTGACGGCGACCCAGCGGGCTGTCTTTGAGGTTGCCGCCGCCCGCTGGTCAGAAATCATTGTGGGGAATTTACCCAGTGCCGTTGTGAACGGAGAGACCATCGACGATGTGCTGATTGAGGCACGAGGCCTGTCTATTGATGGCCCCAACGGCGTGCTGGGCCGGGCCGGGCCGACTCGCCTACGCAGCGGCTCTATGCTGCCCATTACCGGGGTGATGGAGTTCGACATGGGCGATCTGGCTCGCCTGGAGATGGAGGGCGGCCTGCTAGACGTGATCATTCACGAGATGGGCCATGTGCTAGGGATTGGTACTATTTGGCAGATTCGTAACCTGCTGGTGGGGGCAGGGTCGGCTAACCCGGCCTACGTGGGGCAGAACGGGATGCGAGAATTTGCCGCGCTGACTGGTGATCGGGGCATGGCCCCGGTGCCGGTGGCCAATACTGGGGGGCAGGGCACCCGAGACGGTCACTGGCGAGAAACCGTATTTGGCAACGAGCTCATGACGGGCTTCTTGAACCTGGGGCCAAACCCGCTGAGCAGACTGACGGTGGGCTCCCTAGAAGACCTTGGCTATGCGGTCAACTACAGTGCCGCAGACCCCTACGAGCTGCCCTCGGCCCTGGCGCTGGCCATTATGGGAGTGCACACAGGCGGAAACTACGGTCGTCGCCAGTGCCGCATGTGCGACGCTGGAGTGTTGGGTACGCACATGCTGAGGCAGGTAGAGACCTTGTGATGGCCGAGTCGTGTCTACAAGAGTCGTGTCTACAAGATGGGTCTATATCTTTGGGCTGACATACCTGTCGCTAGCCCGCTCGCTATAGTGATGTCATAGCGGCTGTGGAGACCTAACAATGACCGATCGCAATCAGTCCGATAGCGGCACAACCTCGCTGACCGAAAACGCCGATACATTCGGCGCTAAGGACGAGTCAATCCCGGCTCCAGAGGTGGGCGGGGGTCTGCCCGTGATCAAGTACTGGGCCGAGAAGTCGCTGTCGCCCCAGGGGCCGCAGATTTGGAAGAAGCTGTTTCATAAAAGCGCCTGCCTGTCCTGCGCCTGGGGCACTGGAGGCCAGAACGGCGGCTTTCAAAACGAGCTAGAGGAAACGCTTCAGCGCTGCATGAAGAGCGTGCAGGCGATTTCGGCGGAGCTAATGCCCGGACTGAGCGATCACTTCTTCGATCGCCACACTGTATCTGAGCTGCAAGCGCTCACCTCCCGCGAGGCCGATCGCCTGGGTCGGCTCAGCTTTCCGGTAATTTTGCGGGCGGGCAGCGATCGCTACGAGCGCATTACCTGGGAAGAAATCTACCAGATCACCACCACTGCCTTTACCCTACCGCCGGAGCGGGTGGCTACCTACAGCTCGGGGCGATCATCCAACGAGGCAGCCTACCTGCTTCAGCTAATGATCCGAGCGCTGGGGTCAAATAATTTGGCCGACTGCTCCGACCTGTGCCACGCTCCCTCTACGGTGAGCCTGAGCAAGGTGTTTGGTACAGGCACCTCGCTGGTGAGTCTCGAGAGTCTGCGCCAGGCCGACTGCGTGGTGCTGGTGGGCTCTAATGCCCCCGCTAACCATCCCCGCTTGCTGAACGAGCTAATTGAACTGCGCGATCGCGGCGGCAAGGTGCTGGTTATCAACCCCGTCAAAGAGGTGGGACTAGTTAGGTTTGGCTCCCCGGCTCACCCCCTCACGCTGGTGCAGGGCTCAGAGATTTCATCACTGTTCCTCCAGCCGGTACCGGGCAGCGACCTGGCCCTGTTTGTGGGCATTCAAAAGGTGCTGATAGAGCGAGGCTGGGTGCAGTATGACTACCTCAAGGCACATACCGAGAACTGGCAGGCCGTGATCGACCAGGTGCAGGCCACCGAGTGGGAGGTGATCACCGCTACCTGTGGTCTGTCTCAGGACGAAATTGCTGCCGCCGCCGCGCTGATTCGCAGCTGTAAGAATGTGGTCTTTGCCTGGGCGATGGGCATTACTCACCACCTCAACAGCGTTGACAACATCTTTAGCATCGCCAATACCGCCCTGATGACCGGCAACGTCGGCAAGCCCGGCGCGGGCATGATGCCTATTCGCGGCCACTCCAACGTGCAGGGTTTTGGCTCAATGGGGGTCAAGGCCGATGTGAAAGACAGCATTCGCGAGGCGATGGAAAAGCTGCTGGGCAAACCGCTCAAGCGCGAGCCGGGCTACGATACCCATGCCCTGATTGAAGCGGCGGATCGCGGCGACGTCGATACCCTGCTGTGCCTGGGAGGCAACCTCTACGCCGCCAACCCTAACCTCACCCAGGCCAAGCGTGCCCTGGGCAACATTGACACGATCGTTTATATGGCCACTAAGCCCAACCTGGGCCATTTCCACGGGCTGGCCCACCAGAACACGATTATCGTGCCGGTCTACGCCCGGTTCGAGAACCCCCACCGCACCACCGTAGAGTCGGGCAACAACTTTGTGCGCCTAAACGACCCCGGTAAGACTCACCTGACCGAGGCCGACCTGGTGAGCGAGATCGACTTTTTGAGCGAGCTAGCCCACCGCCTCCACGGCAACGAGCCGATTGCCTGGCGACAGCTGCAAGACCCCCGCTACGTGCGGCAGCTGATCGCTCAGACTATTTCAGGCTACGAAAAAATTGGCGCGATCGATGAGACCAAAGCCGAGTTCACTATCAGCGGACGCATCTTCCTAGAGCCTAAGTTTCCCACTCCCTCGGGCAAAGCCGAGATGCAGCTCGCTCCGCTGCCTACGCTGACCTTGCCTACTCTGCAAGATTTTGATCTACCCTCATCTGGCGCGGCCCTAGTGCTAGCGCTGATCACCGCCCGCAGCTACGGCCAGCACAACACCGTGGTTTACAAAGAGTACGACCAGTATCGCGGTATGCCCCATCGCCAGTGCATTCTAATGAACCCCGCCGATGCCCACCAGGCAGGCTTTACCCAGCATCAGCGGGTCAGCGTGCGGGGCGATGCGGGTCAGCTCGACAACATTGAGATTATCTACGGCGACGTGCGAGCGGGCGCGGCGCTGATGTTCTACCCCGAAGCCAACGTGCTGATGAAGGCTCGGGTTGAGCCGCGATCGGGCACGCCGGCCTATAAGCGGGTGCCGGTGGCGGTGTTTGCTCCTGTAGCGATCGCGCGCTAGGGCAGCCGTTCTATTGGGTCGCACGGCTCCACTCCCTAGGGCGAGTCGCCTGCGCGGTGATCGAGTAAACCTAAGCGCTGGTATGTGATCTTATCGAGGATTCAACACCTGAGCCGCTGTCAGCCCCTTTTTTAGAGCCAACTCGGCCAACAGTGCCGAGGCAACTTCTGTCGCTCCCTCAAACGTCTCGGCTTCGTACAGTCCTTCTACCAGCGTCAGCACCGTCACCCGCTGAGCTATAGGGTCTACGATCCAATACTCGGCAATGCCACGGGCTTCATACTGCGATCGCTTGTAGCGGTAGTCGCGGTCAATATTTTTCTTCCCTGGTGACACCACCTCCACTACTAGGCGGGGCGGCGGCATATCAATGGTTACGGTCGAGCGGGTGGCACCATCTAGGGCGATCGCTAGTTCGGTTGACAACACCATCAGGTCAGGCAGACGCACCGTTGACCGTGCCCCCAAGACCGTTACCTCGGTTTTCATTCGTAAGCACTCTGGCCCAATGCCAGCTTGCAGAAAGTAAGCAAAGAGAATCGACGCAATCCGCTGATTACGGTCACTCTCTGGCGGCATAGTAGTTAGTTCCCCATTTTCTAGCTCGTAGCGAGTATCGGTGCCATCGTCGTAGGCGAAAAAGTCGTCAAGACTCATGGGGGTGGTGGCAACGGTCACGGTGTCTCAGCCTCCAACAGAACGTGCCTAAGCAATACTATTATCGCAGCATAAAATTGAGGGACAGCGACAGGCGTAACTACAATGCTAAAAACGCTTCGGGCTACGGTTCATCAAGGAAAAATTGAGCTACTAGAGTTCACAGAACTGCCGGAGGGGACAAAGCGGTTGGTGACGCTGCTGCCCGATGATAAGTCTGATTTCTGGGCACAGGCCAGTCAACCCTCCCTAGATGCTGTGTGAGATAACGCTGAGGATGATGGGTATGCCAAGCTACTCTAAGCATACGGTCGATTCTGCCCATGGAGTTTGAGTGGGATGAGCGGAAAAATTCGGTCAATATTGGCAAGCATGGCTTTGACTTTGCCGATGCCGATCGCATCTTCGACTTGCCGCTGTTGGTTGACCCAGACGAGCGGGATGATTACGGTGAAGGT
>JBARUP010000074.1:0-2630 GCA_049645805.1 Nodosilinea sp. | reverse complement strand
GCTGCGCCCTGGTCGCTTTGACCGGCAGGTGGTTGTTGATCGCCCTGACTACGCTGGTCGTCTTGAGATTCTCAACGTTCACGCTCGCGGCAAGACCTTCTCGAAGGATGTTGACCTGCAAAAGATCGCCCGTCGCACCCCTGGTTTCACCGGAGCCGACCTGTCGAACCTGCTGAATGAGGCCGCTATTCTAGCCGCCCGTCGAAATTTGACCGAAATCTCAATGGATGAGGTCAACGACGCCATTGATCGGGTTCTTGCCGGTCCTGAGAAGAAAGATCGCGTCATGAGCGAGAAGCGCAAAGAACTAGTGGCCTACCACGAAGCTGGCCATGCCCTGGTGGGTGCCCTCATGCCCGACTACGACCCGGTGCAGAAAATCAGCATTATCCCTCGCGGTCGGGCCGGTGGTCTGACCTGGTTTACGCCCAGCGAAGATCGCCTAGAGTCGGGGCTTTATTCCCGCTCCTACCTGCAAAATCAGATGGCTGTTGCTCTTGGTGGCCGCATTGCTGAAGAAGTTATCTTTGGCGAAGAAGAAGTCACCACTGGAGCCTCTAATGACCTACAGCAGGTAGCCCGTGTGGCCCGTCAGATGGTGACCCGCTTTGGCATGAGCGATAAGCTCGGCCCGGTTGCCCTTGGTCGCCAGCAGGGCAACATGTTTCTGGGCCGCGACATCGCCGCTGAGCGCGACTTCTCTGAAGAAACCGCCGCCACCATCGACTCTGAGGTCCGGGATTTAGTTGACCAAGCCTACATCCGCGCCAAGCAGGTGTTGACCAACAACCGTCACGTGCTCGACCAGCTGGCAAACATGCTGGTTGATAAAGAAACTGTGGACTCAGAGGAGCTGCAGCAGCTGCTAGCTACCAACGACGTGAAGATGGCTTCAGTCGTGTAGACGGCACTCAACCGTTAGCTTGCCTAATACGCTAAGGGGATGTCCAAATTGGGCATCCCTTTTTGATAGAACTGTAAAGCGTGGAGCATGACCTGTAATACCAAACCCTGCTTGCGTACCATAGTCAAGCAGTAGCGGTGTGCTCCTAAAGGAGGCTACTGTAAACTACCTTGTACAGCTGGAGCCAGGAAGGTTAAGACGCTTCGTGGTTCTTGTGCAGTAGCTAGAGGCCAATACGCGCCCCCGACTTTGTAATTGGGATATTGACCTAGTGCATCAGACACAGCCATATAGCATCGCTCAGGTATCTACATAGGCCTGTACCAAAAACTGAGAGCCCACCCGCCATGTCAGCCGCGCGCTCTTCGAGCTGCCTGAGCCAAGAGCGGGAATGGCTACACACTACCCCCTAACATCAGTACAATTCTGCATGCTGTCGTCTCAATGACGGTAGATCAGCTAAATTTTGACTTTACGCAGCGCGATCGCCTCCGTCCTAGTGGTTTCTACGCCAGTCACAGGGTTATTTCTAAAAGTAGATTGGAAAGTCATTCTCCCTACTGTTATCTGTTTCTATGGAAAGAGGATGCTTCTGTGTAATGTTGTTAATTTGTTATTAACAACATTGAGCAAGACACTCCTATGCAAGACATAAAAAAAGGATCGACTACAGCCCAAGACCTGAACCAAACTTCTTCCTACCCTGGCACTCGCTGGCGATTTGGTTTTGTTCCAAGTGCTGAAATTTGGAATGGGCGGCTAGCAATGATTGGCTTTATTTCTGCTGTTCTAGTCGAGCTATTTTCTGGGCAAGGTGTTCTCCATTTTTGGGGCATCATGTAGGCCTTAAACTATAGCCATCAGCAGTAGGCGAAGAAGCGGTGTTGAAGTTTAACGCCGCTTCTATTTTATTCTCAAAAGCACTCAACAGCTGTGACTCGATAGTAAAAAAATCAACATGAAAAGCTAATCTAAACAACTCAAATAATAAAGTGACAATTAGAATTTCTGGCTTTAAGTCTATCCCTCTATAGAGAATAATTAGTGCTTAACTTGTCATCATAAAAGCTGAAGTTAGTATGAGAAATTGATTTTATGACAGCTCAAACAGCACAAAATCAAGAAACAGTTGCGGTCTTTAAAAGTCGTCAGGAGGCCGATAAAGCTAGGCAAGCCGTTCAAAGCTCTGGCTTGAAAGACCAGTGCGTCCACATTGACGATCACGTGTCTTCCACTATTCAGATGTCCGCTTTAGGTACCACCATAGGTGGACAAGCAGGTCTGTGGATGGGTGTATTCCTAGGCGGTACGCTAGGACTAATTGCAACTATTGTCATCTCTTTCTGGATGACAGGAGACTACCCTGACTCATTGCTTAGCCGACTCATCGTGATTGGCAGTGCGATCGCTGGTGCGGTGTTTGGCTCTTTGGTAGGTAAAGGCCTGTGGGATAGTCAGCCAGCCAATCAGAAAATGAAAGGTAATCCGGATGTACCGCGTCAGTTTCGTCTAGTAGTTGAAGGTAGCAGTGAGGATCTACGACGGGCTCGACAGGCTCTTAATCAGCCGCCTGTTGATTAATGAGACTTCTGGAGAAGATGTATCGCGTCACTCCCCCCAGGTGAGAATCTAGCCTTAGAGCCAGGTATTCGTGAGCCGTTTTCTTCAGAAACCGTCTAGGTTTAGGGGATAACTGCGCAGTATCTAGCCTACAGCACCTTAAGCA
>JBARUP010000073.1:0-2859 GCA_049645805.1 Nodosilinea sp. | reverse complement strand
CCCAAGCTCTACCGCAACACCTTTGTGCTCGGCGTCGACGTGCTCTCTCGCCTGACCGACTGGCTCGATCGCTATGTCGTCGACGGTCTGGTTAATGCGGTTGGTCTGGCGTCTCTCTTCAGCGGCGAAACTCTTAAGTACGGCAACACAGGGCAGCTTCAGTTCTACACGCTCACCATTGCCCTAGGCGTGGCTTTGATGGGCGTTGCGATGAACTGGCACGCCCTGTCAGCCCTGTTCTAAAGCAGCCCGGTTGATAAAGGTGAGGAAGATAGGAACGGCGAGAAAATTATCCATTCCCTTCCCCTCATCTGCCCGCGTCCTCATCGTCTCCATCCACATTTTCTCCCGCCATGCTCACCCCGCTCCTTTTAGCTCCTCTCCTCGGCGCGCTGATTATCGGCTTCTGGCCCGGCCTCTCAGGTAAGCAGGCCCGCGCTGGTGCCTTAGTTGTTTCGGCCCTGCCGCTGCTGTGGACCATTACGCTGTTCAACCGGTTTGATCTATCCTTAGGCGGCTTCCAGTTTCACGAGTTTCTGCCCTGGCTGCCGGGCCTAGGTCTAAATTACGAGCTTAGTTTGGACGGTCTGTCGCTGCTGATGGTAGCTCTCAACAGCCTGATCACCTGGATCGCGATCTGGAGCAGCGACCCTGCTATTGAGCGGCCTCGCCTGTTTTACAGCCTGCTGCTGCTGGTCAGCAGCGGGGTGGCGGGGGCGTTTGTGGCTCAGAACCTGATGCTGTTCTTCTTGCTCTACGAGCTTGAGCTGGTGCCCCTGTACCTGCTGATCGCGATTTGGGGCGGCGAGAAGCGCAGCTATGCGGCTACCAAATTTTTGCTCTACACGGCGCTGTCCGGGGCGCTGATGCTGGCCGCATTCCTGGGTACTGTATGGCTGAGCGGCGCACAGGACTTTACCTACCACGCCGTCATGGGGCACGAGCTGCCCATGGTGTGGCAGATCGTGCTGCTGGGGCTGCTGCTAGTGGCTTTCGGCATCAAAATTCCCCTGGTGCCGTTCCACACCTGGCTGCCCGATACCTACGTGTCGGCCAACACTCCTGTAGCGATGATGCTGGGCGGGGTGCTGGCCAAGCTAGGCACCTATGGAATATTTCGCTTTGGGCTAGGGCTGTTCCCTGATGCCTGGGCTGAGATCTCGCCCTTCCTAGCGGTGTGGGCAGCGGTGAGCGTGCTGTACGGAGCAATTACGGCGATCGCTCAGAAAGACATCAAGCGCATGGTGGCCTACAGCTCGATTGGCCACATGGGCTACGTTCTGCTGGGCGGCGCGGCGATGACCGACTTAGCCCTAACCGGGGCCGTCAGCCAGATGGTTTCCCACGGACTGATTCTGGCTATTCTGTTTCACCTGGTTGGCATCATCGAAGCCAAGGTAGGCACTCGCGAGCTAGATGTGCTGAACGGACTAATGAATCCGGTGCGGGGACTACCTATGGTTAGCGCCCTGCTCGTGCTCGGAGGTATGGCCAGCGCCGGAATTCCTGGTCTGGTGGGGTTTGTGACGGAATTTCTGGTGTTCCAGGGTAGCTATGCGGTGTACCCGGTGCAAACCCTGCTGGGGGTGATCGGCACGGGTTTAACAGCGGTGTACTTCGTGATTTTGCTTAACCGCGCCTGCTTTGGACGGCTGGATAATGCGATCGCCTACTTTCCCAAGGTCACTTTTTCCGAGAAGCTGCCCGCCTACGTGCTGGCTGGGCTAATTTTGTTCTTTGGCATTCAGCCCAACTGGCTGGTGAAGTGGGGCGAACGGTCGGCCAGCGTTATGGTGGCAGCCATTCAGCCCCTCCATGAAGCCGCTGGAGCCGACGATCTATCGCCCGTCACCCTGCCTTTGCCCATGGGAATACTGCCCTCTGTACCGGGTGTGAGCCTAACAGACTAAAACAAGTCCCAAATTTCTACCGGCACCAGCCGGTGGGGGCCAGCGCGGAGAGCCTGGGGCGATCGCCAAACGGCCTGGAACTGTCGCTTTCCTTCTGCCGCCAGCAGACTCTCTTTTTGGTAGAGCGACTCATCTACAAATCGTCCGTCGTAGACAAATACGATCTCGTGGCCTGGTTCTCCTTCGTAGACAAAGATGTTTTCTACAATGCCCAGCAGCTCGACCCCAGTAATGTCAGCGTCTAGCTCTTCTTTGATCTCCCTCACCGCTGCCTCGGCACTGGTTTCACCAAAGTCAATGCCGCCGCCCAGGGGCCGCGCAAAGCCCTGCTTCTTTACCGAGTCGTAGCCCTCATGCACCAAGATCTCTTCTCCCCGCCGCAGCAGGCAGATCGATATTGACCGAGTTCGCGCTTTCTTGCCCATGTGAAAAATTTGATTTTTGAGTACTGAGCTTTAAGATCCTGCTGAAACAAATCTAGTTCAGCATTCAGAATTCAACCCTCGCAATGTCCCCGGCTCCCGTCCACTTAATACTCACACTCTCCCATGCCTACCCTTACTCAGCCCCAAACTACTCTTATTCCTCCGTCTACTCATCCCCACGCTGATGTGGTACATCGCTTAGAGGCAGGGGGCTCAATGCTGCCCGACACGCCCGAAAACCTAATGCAGATCATCGGTATTTACAAAGCCTACGCGGTGCCGATGGATTTCTACTGGCGCGACCTGCTGTACATTGCTGAGCGGGTGTTTCTCAATCCGGTGCCCGCGTTTAAGTACTTTCTGCCCCAGGAGTATCTTGATCTGCCCAACCACTACGCGGGAGACACCGCCGACTTGCGGATCTGGCGGGGTGAGGCCACGGCTCATCCTGAACTACTAGAGTTTATGGCCCAGGGCGAAACCAAGCGCAAGCTGCCAAAGCTGCTGCTGCACCTCTGGCACGA
>JBARUP010000072.1:0-2619 GCA_049645805.1 Nodosilinea sp. | reverse complement strand
CTCTATCTTGATGCCTTCCTGCTTGGCAACTTCACCTAAGGCCAGGGTGCGGTGCAGGCGATCGATCGCCTCGGGGCGGGTGCGCTGGCGCATGCCGTCGACCAGCTCACGGGTCAGCATCTTGTTGACGTCAATGCCCTGGCGGCTGAGCTGCATGATGGTTTGGGTAAGCAAAAAATCTACTTCCTTCTGCACCAAAGTATTGGGAATCTCAGCTTCCAGATGCTCAACTAAGGCCTCAATTAGAACCGCGTCTTTGTTGGCCTTGGTTTTTTGCTCGGCTTCTTCTTGGTAGCGCTCGCTTAGCGAGGTTCGCAGGGCCTCAATAGTCTCAAACTCGCTAATTTCCTGAGCAAAGTCATCGTCAAGATCGGGCAGCTCTTTTTCCTTGATTTCCTTCAAGGTGATAGAGAACACCGCTGGCTTACCGGCTAGCTCAGCTTGAGAGTAGTCATCGGGAAAGGGAATCTCAACATCCTTAGACTCATCTAGGCTCATGCCAGCAATTCCTTCTGTAAAGCCCGGGATAAAGCGCCCTTCTTCAAGCTCTACCTGAAAGTCGGTGCCTGCTCCGCCCTGAAACTCTTCAAACTCGCCGCTCTCGTTTGCGACTTTGCCGACAAAATCAATAACGGCCACATCGCCCTCCTGGGCCGGCCGGTCTTCAATCGGTACTAGGGTGGCTAGATTGTTCTGATACTCCCTCAGGGTGGTGTCTACCCGTTCAGGATCAGGCAAGATTTCTTCGGCCTGCACCGACAAACCTTTGTACTGCTTTAGGGTGACGCGGGGCGGCACGTCAACAGAGGCCTTGATGGCAATAGTCTGGCCAGGCTTGTAGGAGGCAACTAAATCTTCAAAGGAAGACTGGAGTTGGTAGTTACCGATGGCATCAATCTCTTCCTGAGCGATCGCCTTATCAACGGCGTTTTGCACTAGCTCTTCCAGCACCGCCGCCTTGAACTGAGACACCCCCACCCGCTGCAAAAAGACCTGCCGAGGGACCTTGCCCTTGCGAAAGCCCGGCACATTCACCGTCCGCATCATTTTACTCAATACCTGGTCATAGGTTTTTTGAGATAAATCTGCGGGAACTTCAATTTCTAGTCCCACCTGGCTGTCGGGCAGTACTTCCTGGGTAACTTTCATGGGGCCTTTTGCTAACTAGACGGCGACTGCGCACGCTCCAAAGTGGCCTGGAGAACTTTTGACGCAATTAATAAGCATACTCCATAGGCTATGGCCTAGCGAGTATTCCTTAGGTTTTAGTCCAGCTTTATTAAGTCATTGATTCACGGGTCGCAAGGTCTGGTGCAGGGTGACGATAGGGCTAGCGGTTGTATGCAAGGACTGGAAGGACTCGGGGTGCTGTGCGCGGCAGGCATGGAGCTTTTGGTGCGCAAAGCCAAAGTGTTAATATCGGCTATGACGATCTGGCTTGAAGCCAATACTGTTTAAAGGATGAGGTAATGCTGTGTCGAGTGGTTTAAGCGTAGCGGTTTTAGGGGCCACCGGGGCCGTAGGGGCAGAGCTTTTAGCGCTGTTAGACCAGCGATCGTTCCCTCTCAAAGACTTGACTCTGCTGGCTTCATCCCGCTCGGCGGGCACAACACTATCTTTTAAGGGCGAAGCTGTTCCCGTTCAGGCCCTGAGCGAAGACTCCTTTCGAGGTATCGACCTAGTGCTGGCCTCGGCAGGCGGCTCGGTATCCCAGGAGTGGTTGCCTAAAGCAGTAGCGGCTGGTGCCGTCTGTATCGACAACTCCAGCGCTTATCGGATGGATCCTAACGTTCCTCTGGTTGTTCCTGAGGTTAATCCTCAGGCTGCCCAGATCCATCGGGGTATTATTGCCAACCCTAACTGCACCACTATCCTGATGGCGCTGGCCGTGTGGCCCCTCCACCAGGTGCAGCCTGTGCGGCGATTAGTGGTAGCGACCTACCAGTCGGCTAGCGGGGCCGGGGCGCGGGCGATGGAGGAGGTCAAGCGGCAGGCTCGCGCCATTTTAGCGGGGGAAGAGCCGGTAGCAGAGTCATTCCCCTATCCTCTGGCGTTTAATCTGTTCCCCCACAACTCGCCGCTCAACGAGCAGGGTTACTGCCAGGAAGAAATGAAGATGGTGAATGAAACCCGCAAGATCTTTAGCGCAGCCGATCTCAGTATTTCGGCTACCTGTGTGAGGGTTCCCGTACTGCGCGCTCACTCTGAGGCCATTAATATAGAGTTTGAAGAACCTTTCTCTCCTCAGCAGGCCAAGGCGCTGCTCACCAAGGCTCCAGGAGTCAAGGTAGTTGAAGACTGGGAGCGGAACTACTTCCCCATGCCGATGGAGGCTAGCGGCCAGGATGACGTGCTGGTGGGCCGTATTCGACAGGATATATCTCATCCCAATGCCCTAGAGCTATGGCTAAGTGGTGATCAGATTCGCAAGGGGGCAGCCCTCAATGCAGTTCAGATTTCTGAGCTGCTGTTTGTGCCCCAGACGGTAGGGGCGAGCTGCTAAATCTTCCCTAGGGGCAACCAGCAAAGAGGGAACTTGATATAATCTCAGGGCACAGGCTATTTAGACTTCGTAGGACGTAAGGCATTCGGGTGACATATTTCGGCAAAGTGCTAACG
>JBARUP010000071.1:0-3686 GCA_049645805.1 Nodosilinea sp. | reverse complement strand
GGGCAGCACGATGTGCTCCTGGGGTGGCGAAATTTGCACTGCTTCGTAGCCATGGGGGCCAAGATAGGTTTCGCACTCGCTGGCGATGTCAGCCCAGGACCATTCAAATAAATGAACCACAGACGTTGCAGCACCTGTGGCGGGGGGCTGAACGCTAGATAGCTCGGACGGTAGGACAGGGGAGAGCGGGTTCATCAAAACTACCAGGCCCATCAGCCCGCTGGTCGACAAAGCACCCAGGACGATTTTCCGCATAGAATTTTCAAGCCAAACATTTCAAGAAATCAACAACCTTGGGCCACAACACGGCCTTAATCACCGCTATCATGCACCTTTGAGTAGTGGAAATAACTCTGCTGTGAGGAGGGAGGGCTCGCCAGTCAGCTCAGCCGAAGAGTACCAGGGTTTTGAGATCGGCACCATCCAGGCCTTGGGTTTGTGCGTATCATTAGCAGCCATTATGGAGCCATCAAGTGGCCAGGAGAAGGGTTAGTGTTCCAGCCGCCGCTTAGCAGAACGTCTATATTCGCTAGCCTGGGACGGCTGGCCTGTCGCTACAGATGGCTGATTTTGACCCTTTGGGTAGGTCTGCTCGTGCTGGGAGGGATGTTTGCCCCCCGTTTAGACAGCGTGCTGCACGGTACTGGCACTACGTACGAGGCAGGACAGGCAGCTCAAACCGACCGTCTGCTGCAAGACCGTCTGGGCTTAGATACCGACGCTCTGACGGTAGTGTTTGAGTACGGAAACGGTGGCGACGGCTTCTCTGAACCGGTCGTCGGCCAGCGCCCTGATATCCAACCTTTGCTGGCGAATGTAGAAGCTCTACCTGTCGTTAAGTCGATAGCTCAGCCAGCCCCTCTGTCTGGGATAGAAGCTGAAGCGGTAGACTATCGCTTCATTAGCCTCAGGGCTACAGTTGGCGATACCAACGCCGCGATCGCCAGCCTGCTGAACCTGCTAGAGCAAGAAACGCCTGCTGGGGTAACCAGCTACCTTACCGGTAAGGCCGTAGTTGACTACGAAGCTCAAGAGATCAGCAAAAAAGACCTGGTGCGGGCAGAGGCGCTGTCGCTGCCGCTGACGCTCATTGCCCTGGTGTTTATTTTTGGCTCGGTGGCGGCGGCCCTGCTGCCAGTTGCCATGGCGATGGCCACCGTTACGGTTACCAGCGGACTGATCTACGGCATTGCCCAGTCCTTTGACGTGTCAATCTTTGCCGTTACCCTAACCACGATGCTGGGGCTGGGGGTAGGCATCGATTTTACCCTGGTGATGGTGAGTCGTTTTCGGGAAGAGCTGGCCCGCCGGGCGGTGCCCGATGCGGTGGTAGAAACTATGGCGACTGCGGGGGAAGCGGTGTTCTATTCAGGTCTGACGACCTGCATTGGGCTGCTGAGCCTGCTGCTGTTTCCGGTGGTGCTGCTGCGATCGCTCGGGGTGGCTGGGTCGCTGGTGGTGCTCATGTCGGTGCTGGCGGCTCTTACCCTGGTGCCCGCGCTACTGAGCGTTTTGGGCCATCAAATCGATCGCTGGCGGGTGTTTACCCCCCGCGAGGGGACTGGTTTCTGGGGACGGTTTTCGCGCCAGGTCATTCGCCACCGAGTAGTGGCGATCGCGGCGGTGGTAGCCATTATTTTAGTGCTGATGTCGCCCTTCTGGCAGGCCCAGTGGGGATTGGGCGACGTCAACGCCCTGCCGGCAACTGCTCAGGCCCGTCAGGGAGTAGACGTTTTGGAGGAGGCGATTAGCGCCGGTCGCATGGCCCCTATTCTTGTTGCTGTAGCTACAGAAAATGGCGATCGAGTGCTGGCCTCTGATTCAGTAGAAACCCTTTATGGCCTGGTCGAATCCCTGCGGGCTGACGATCGGGTCGCTAGCGTAGAGAGTTTGTTCAACCTCGATTCGTCTTTTGATCTGGCCACCTATCAGCAGCTCTACCAGGCCCCCGATCAAATTCCTTTTGAGCCCGTGGCGGCGGCAGTAGAGCGACTCAGCAGTGACGATACAACGCTAATTCTGGTTAGCAGCAGCACCGACAGCAACGATCCTCAGTCTCGGGCACTGGTGCGCGAGCTGCGTCAGACTACGCTGCCTGGCCTCACCCTCAGCGTTGGCGGCGAAACGGCCAAAAGCCTAGATACCATCGATATAATCGTGCAGCGGCTGCCGTGGGCGATCGCCGCCGTATTTCTAATTACCTTTGTGTCGTTAACCCGGCTGTTTAACTCCGTGGTCATGCCGATTAAGGCTATTTTTCTCAACATTATGTCGATTGGGGCGTCCTTTGGGGCCCTGGTGTTTATCTTTCAGCAGGGCAATTTTCAGAATTTGCTGGGCTTTACCCCCGTGGGCTACCTGGACATTCTGCTGCCCATTGTGCTGTTTTGCGTGCTGTTTGGTCTCTCTATGGATTACGAGGTGTTCCTGCTGACTCGCATCAAGGAGTCCTACGATCGCACTGGCGACAACACTAGCGCCATCATCGAAGGCCTAGAGTGTACCGGACGTATCATCACCAGCTCAGCCCTGCTAACTATCATCGTTACCGCCTCCTTCGCCTTTACCAGCATTATCTTTGTCAAGGCTCTAGGGCTGGGCATCGCCATCTCAGTACTGATCGACTCCACTCTGATTCGCGCCGTGCTGGTGCCCGCCAGCATGCGCCTTATGGGCCACTGGAACTGGTGGTGCCCCACCCTGAAGCAGCGATCTTTTTCTAGCTGAGTTAGATCAAGGGAGTGCCAATATTTGAATTAATCTTGAATTTGGGTTTCCCAGCCCGCGCGCTAACTCCATCCATCCACTTCCCGTTCCCTCATTTTCTAGATTGACCGCAGGATTCTAGCGCTAGGCTAGGAAAACTACACTTTTTGATACCTCATTCCCCTAGGATATGACCTTAGCGGGTAGCGAGCTGCCGCCCGTCTGTCGTCCTGGGTTGCCCCGCTGGTTATGCCTGAGTCCTCGTCTATAGCTTCGGCTCTCTCCTCGGCGGCGAGCGTTCCGCTGATTCAGCCGATTGGAGTAAAAGCCATCTACGGTCTGGCGCTGCAGAACGGTTGCAAAACCGATGCTGCCGAGTCGGATAGCAGCAGATCGGCGGGCCTACTAGCGGTTGATCCCTTCCGGGGCTACCTGCTCCGCCTCAATCCCGAAACTGACCAGATCGAAATTCTCAACTCTCAGCAGTCCGAGGCCTTCTACGGCGCTACGGGAATTGCCTGCTGGCAAGATCAGCTGTGGTTCTGCCGCGATCACACAGTGTACACCGCTGATCTCGGCGACACTTCGCCTGAACCCGTAATCACCCTGCCCTACCCTATTGATGGGGTCGCCGTCTGGGAGAACACGCTCTACGTCAGCTGTAAAAAGGGGGGCTGTATCTTTGTCTGCGATCGCACCTCAGGTCAGCGCATTACTCAGTTTCCAGCGCCCGGCATCGGCATCGAGAATCTCTCTGTCTGGGGAGACTATCTGTGGGTCTGCGACCAGGTCGAGCAGACAGTATACTGCCTCGATCGCGCTACCGGAGAGCTGGTGGTCAAAATGCTCACTCCCTTTGCTACCCCCACCGGGCTAGCGGTACCGCCCCACACGACCCCAGAGGGCGGCACAATCTGGGTCGCCTACACCAACGAAGAACCTCATATCAGGGAAGACCCCAACGGTGAAGAGCCCTACGT
>JBARUP010000070.1:0-5292 GCA_049645805.1 Nodosilinea sp. | reverse complement strand
GCACCGGGAAGCAGCCCGCCAGCGGGTTGCCAAACTCTTTGTAGACCCCACTCATCTCCTCCTGGAGTTTGGTGGGGTTGTCTTTATAGCGCTCCTGGATTTCTTTGACGCGCTTCTGCATGAGCGGCTGGGCCACTTTCATGCGCCGCATATTGCGAATAGACCCCGCGTTGAGGGGATAGAGGGCAAACCGAATAACCAGGGTAAGGGCCACAATGGCCAACCCATAGCTGGGCACGATTCCGTAGAAAAAATCTAGGATCGGCAACATGATGTTGTTGGTCAGAAATCCAATTCCAAAATCCATGGGCACCTGAACCCTGCTACAGGGGATACGACGTTAACTGCTCAGACCTAATCTACCCCATAGTTGGGGAGGCAAGCCGCCCGGTTTCTGGGGGGATTGCCGTAGGGTTAGGCTTCGCCAAGGGCACCGCTAGCAGCTTTGGCTTTGGAAGAAATGCGCTCGTTCATGTAGTCATAGACCTCGCGGAAGCGGGGCATGGCGCGTAGCTCTAGGCGGCTGCCGTCTTTGAGCGTAACTACCATGTCGCCCCAGAGGCCAACACCTCGAGGCACGGTAACGATTTTGCGAATCTCAGAGTAAATCAGGTCAGTGCGATCGCGTCCCATCCAGCCGCCGGTTACGGTAAGACGTCGGCTAGTGATGCGATAGCGCAGCCACAGAGCTCGGGTGATGGCACCGACCGTGAGGGGAAGGCAAATAATCGTAAACCCCAGCAAAACGTTGATAATCAAATCACCAACGTGGGGGCCACCCTCGTAGTAAACATCCTCACGAATGCCCATGGAGTACCTCTAGCTTGTTAAACAACTGTTCTAATTCTCTCAAATATTCGCCATATTCGCACTGAGTAGCCTCGGGCCTGAGGTTGATAACAATCCAAAGAGAGGGAGATAGCTGGGTCAGCAAAGTCCTGAGAGCAGCACGCACCTGGCGTTTGATGCGGTTGCGCACTACCGCTCGCTTGTGGACCTTCTGACTGACAACAATACCAATGCACGGACCTAATGCCTGATCAGGCTGGGGGTCTCGTCTTGAAGTAGTGAGAGTCCACACCCGCACGATCAGGTGGGCAGAAACAGCCTTTCTGCCCAGCCGATAGACTTTGGAAAACTGCCGCGATCGCCGCAGTCGGTTGTGTTTGGGTAGCACCGCTCGCCCTTACCAACAGTTCATACTCTATGGCTTTTCAGCCGAGCAATTTTTTGACCAATAGCAACAGCCCTGGAGCCAAGTCGCCCCAGGGTCGAAGTGCTAAGCGAGCCGAAGCTAGACAGCTAGCTGAGCCCGTCCCTTGCGGCGGCGAGCTTTGATCACGTTCTGGCCGGTATGGGAGCGCATGCGGGCACGAAACCCAGACGTTCGCTTTTGCTTTCGGTTGGTGCCCTCTAGGGTGCGCTTACTCATGGCTTTGCCTGTTTCTTATGAAAAGTCACGGTCTACTATAGTAGCACCACTGGTTCCTGACACCTAGCGGCGCTGATTGCTATCTGAGGCAATTTCCATGGGCCAGGTGCCAGCGTACTGATTAATGACGTCGCCCTGGTACATCATTCGCAGGTTGAAGTAGTGATAGCCGTAGCGGCGAGGGTTATTGACGTCAGAAAGCACGACTACCAGGTTGGTATTGGCCGGAATGGGCTCTGCAGGGATAATTTCAATCCGGTTTTCGTCTTCAAAGAGATCGACTGTCCTGACCGGAATTACGTCTCGGCCCCGCCAGTCACCGCTGCGCAACTCAACTCGGCTGGGATCGATGCGTCCGCCGACTTCAGAAAAGGCTGCGGGGTAGTCGATTTCTAAGGAGATAACATCGCGGGGCAGCTTAGTACGCTGAATGTTTAGGTAGTAGCGGCTGTTGCTGCTGTAGGGATGGTTGAAGTCGATGAAGTAGGGCAGACGATATTCCACGTCAACGCCACCAAAGACGGTGAGGCCGCTTTGGGCTTGGCTAGGCTGAGCCAGGGTGGCGCTGAGGCCAACCGCAGCGGCCACAGCAGCCAGCCCTAGAGCGGCAAATTTAAGAAACTGCTTAAAGGATGTCATGGTGTACCTCCAATGAAAACTATCTGGCCGGGTAGCTTGGAGCAACCAATCTAGGCCACCCACTACAATACCTCTGGCGACCCAGAGTAGCACTGCGACCTGTGCCAGTGACGCGACCGGGCTGATCTTGGCTAGCGATCACGCTGCGATTGGAGAGTTTACCTGCCGCTGCCGATTTGATCCTACCATTTAGCCTTTCTGCGTAAAGACGAGGGGTCGCGCTAGCGAAGGCTATTCCCCGTCGTCGTCGATGACGGCGTTGCGGTCGAGCAGCAGCAGGTTGCGCAGCTGATCGGTGTCGAACTCGGTAAGCCAGCCTTCTCCAGCACTGACTACCTGCTCAGAGAGCGCCCTTTTGCTCTCGATCATCTCGTGGACCCGCTCCTCTAGGGTACCGGTGGTGACAAACTTGTGCACCTGAACGTTGCGGGTTTGACCAATGCGAAAGGCGCGATCGGTGGCCTGGTTCTCGATCGCTGGGTTCCACCAGCGATCGTAGTGGAACACGTGGTTGGCGCGGGTGAGGTTGAGACCTACCCCACCTGCTTTGAGGGAGAGGATAAATAGCCGGGGCGCGGCAGGGTCGTTCTGGAAGCGATCGACCATGGCTTCGCGCTGGTTTTTGGTAGTGCTGCCGTAGAGAAACAGAGCCTCCTGGCCCAGGTGGGACCGCAGGTGTCGCTGCAGCAGCTTGCCCCACTCGGCAAACTGAGTAAAGATCAGGGCGCGATCGCCTTCAGCAATCAGCTCTTCGAGCATGGCGTCAAGCCGCTGAAGCTTGCCCGAGCGTCCCTTTAGGCCCAGGCTGGGCTCCTGCAAAAACTGAGCCGGGTGGTTGCAGATCTGCTTTAGCTTAGTGAGCAGAGCCAAAATCTGTCCCTTGCGCTGTACACCAGTGGTCTCAGCCAGGCTTTCTAGGGCTCGATCTACGGTCTGCTGGTAGAGGTTGGCCTGTTCTGCAGACAGCCCGCAAAACACCGTCATCTCCTGCTTTTCGGGCAGATCCTGGATGATGCTGCGATCGGTCTTCAGCCGCCTGAGAATAAACGGCTGCACCAGCCCCTTCAGAGCCCGCAGTGAGGCTGTGTCGCCGTAGCGCTCAATGGGGGTAGCAAAACGGCGCTGAAAGAAATTCCTAGGCCCCAAGTAGCCGGGATTGAGAAAGTCCATGATTGACCACAGCTCGCCGAGGCGGTTTTCCACCGGAGTACCGGTGAGGGCTACTCGAAACTGGGCCTCAATCTGGCGAGCCGCCTTAGACTGCTTGGCGTCGGGGTTTTTAATGTTCTGGGCTTCGTCAAGCACCAGGCACTGCCAGCTCACCTGCTGCAGGGGCGTGAGATCGCGGTAGAGCAGCGCATAGCTGGTGATGACCAGGTGCTTGTCCTGGGCTGCTCTGGCTAAGGCGCTGCCCCTGGGCCTGCGATCGCCGTGGTGCACTAAAGTTTTAAGTTTGGGGGCGAAGCGCTTGACCTCTTTTTCCCAGTTGCCCAACACAGAGGTGGGGCATACCAGCAGCACCGGGCTTTCTAGCCAGTCATTCTCTTGCAGGTGAAGTAAAAAAGCAATCAGCTGAATCGTTTTTCCTAAACCCATATCGTCGGCTAAACACGCGCCTAGGCCCCACTGTTCTAGAAACGCCAGCCACGACACTCCCCGCGCCTGGTAGGGCCGCAGCTGGCCCTTAAACTCGCTGGGTGCCGCCATTTCTTCTAGGGTTTGGTTGCCCGTCGTTAGCGTCTCGATCAGGGTTTGCAGCGCTCCGGTGGCCTCGAAGCTGACCACCGGCAGCTTATCAATCAGCTGCGTATCGCCTGTGCTGATTCGCAGGGCATCCTCCACCGACAGCGGAGTAGCCGTCTTTTGCCCAGCTAAAAACTGCCGGGCTGCTTTTACATCCTGAGGTTTGAGTTCGACCCAGCGACCGTTAATTTCGACCAGCGGCGAGCCCTGATTGATTAGCTGCTCAAACTCTTCGGCTGACAGAGTCTCGTCTGCGATCGATAGCTCCCAGCGAAAGTTGAGCAGACTCTTGAGCCCTAGCCGCTGTCGCTGTTGGGTCGGTACTTCAGCCTTTACCTTAAGGCCTAGCCGTCCGTTGCTAGCGGCGGTTTGAGCCAAGCCAGCGGGCAGTTCTACCTCAACGCCGTTGTCCTGAAGCTGCCAGGCCGAGGCTTTGATGAACTGATAAGCCTGAATTGGGTCCAGGTTGCAGTGAGTAGGCTGCTGCTGGTGCAGACTTTCACGGATAGGGTCGTACAGGCGAGCAGCCCGTCCCAGGCTACCAAGCAGCGTTTCCTGGGGTGCCTTGAGTACAGCCCCCTGGTGATGCAGTTCGGTCACCGGGTGCTGCCAGATCGAGTCAGCCCCCAGCCTCCAGTCGGGGTTAGCAACCGACTGAAGCTGATAGTGCAGCTGCCAGGGCTGGTCAAGTTCCGGTGGAGGCTGAAGCACCAGCCGCAGGCGAAACTGACGGGCGGGGTCTTCAGCTAGGGTTTGTAGCGGTGTAGTCCAGGTTGTCAGTGCCTCCTGAAGACGGGCGGCGGCAGCGGCGCTGGCTTCTAGGGTGCCTCGTGGTTGACTTAGAGCCTGAAGCCAGGGCTGAAGCGGCAGCTCTTTGCCCAAAGTACCTAACCCGCTGAGGGGTTGCGCTTGGGCTACCTGGCGCACCTGGTAGTCAACTAGCGTGGTTAGAAACTGGAGCAGCAGAGGTTGAGGATCGAGTAGGGGAGATCCGCAGGCCAGCGGCAGCGCCCCTTTAGCTATCGGGGGCAGATGGGTGCGACACACGAGCGGCATGGTCAGGGCGAAGTGACGCAGTCGCTCCTGATCGGGGGCACTATCCAGCAGAGGCTGCCAATCTGCCGCTAGGGTTTGGCTAGTAAGTTTCAGATCGGGCAGGAATTTACCCCGGACTAGCAAGTTGAGACTCCAGCGGGCAACGTGACCCCAGTAGCGTAGGTCGGCCCCAATATCACCGGGGCTAGTGGGGTTATGCTGCCCCAGAGGCAAGGCCATTAGAATCGGCAAAAAATCGGCAATTCCCAGGTGCCACCCCTGCACAAGCCAGGGATGCAGCACAATATCGGCACTGGTCTCAGCCTCTGACTGAGTGTCTAAGTTAGCCGAGTGAACAGGCCCTAGAGCACCAGAGTGTAGGCGAGCCGGCAGCGGCAGGGTGATGTCTCCCCAGGTCGGGGCCGCAGCTCCGCGCTGGGGAG
>JBARUP010000069.1:0-13203 GCA_049645805.1 Nodosilinea sp. | reverse complement strand
GTCTACTGGGTTTCTATTATCTTTTCTGCTGTTCTAATTTGGTGCTTAGGAAGCAGTTTTACGTCCAGCTATCATCCATCTATGCATTTTCCAGCAGGCGCGCTGGGATGGGCTAAAAACTTGCTCTTGTTCTTCCCGAAGGGTTCTATCTCGCGCCTGACTCCGCCAGCCTGGGCCTTGACTGTGGAGATTTTCTTTTACATCTTGATAGGCTTAGGAATCTCAAAGAGCAGACGGTTGACGCTGTTTTGGTTTTTTGGGAGTGCGGCTTATCACTTCGGAACGCTTTTTCTTCAGCCAGACTGGAGCTATCGATATTACTCTATTTCTGCTGCTTCTCTACCGTTTTCTACAGGAGCGCTGTTATTTCACCATATGCCGAGCGTTACGAAGTGGCGTGACCCCGAAAGCGGAGCCTTACGCTACTACTTACCATACATCGTCACTTTTTTGATTTTGATAAACTGGTTTTTAGGATACGTACTTGAGCAGTCAACTGGATTCTTCTTCTACAGCAACTATGCTCTATGTACGCTTATGACTGCGGCTCTGTATGATAGAAAGCAGCTGCCCTATGTCAGTCGGGAGATTGATAAGTGGGTAGGGGAGTTTAGCTATCCAATTTATTTACTTCACTATCAGGTTGGCATCGTTGTGATTGCCCTGCTTGCCGCCTTTGGCATAGAACTCAGTCGACCTAGCCTAGTACTGATGGCTGTGTCGATGCCGCTGTTGTTTATCTGTTCGTGGGCTGTTTTAGCGACGCTGGCAAAGCCAATTGAATCTGTACGGGCAAGAGTACGGGGTTAGCAGTCATCAATACCCAGCGCGAACGGCTCTATTGCGACGACGTTCAACGGCAATCGCTTTGTGGAAACCGTACTTAACAGTAATTTAATATGCACTTGCTCAAGAAAATATCAAAATATTTTATGGCCCTGTTTTATAGCTTTGCCGGGGTCAACCACTTTTTAAATCCCGACTTTTACTTGAGTATTATGCCGCCGTATATACCGTGGCACGCCTTTTTAGTTGCGCTGAGCGGTTTATTTGAGATCTTGCTTGGACTGCTGCTGCTGGTGCCAAAATACAGCCAGCTGGCGGCCTGGGGGCTGATCTTGCTGTTGATTGCGGTGTTTCCGGCCAATATTTACATGGCTACCCACGCCGAGTTGTTCCCTGCTGTTAGCCCGACCTTGCTGTGGATTAGGCTACCGCTGCAGGGAGTTTTAATAGCATGGGCCTACTGGCACACGAGGCCCAGCCTCAAGCGCTAATCGTTCGCGACTCTACGCAAAGGGAAACGGTTTCCAGGGTATCCATTCCGCCCAGAGGTTGGCCATAGTGCCAGAGGTTCGGGCAGCGGAAAGGGCGGCATTGAGCGCTGCCTTTAGGGCGGGGTTAGCCTTAGGGGTAGCGATCGCAAAGGGCACCCGCGTCGGCAGGCTAAACGCTATCTCTAGCGAGTCATCCTCCTCGGCGGCAACCACCAGCACCAGCTCATCGTCAATCAGGGCGTCGATTTCCCCTGCTCGCAGCGCCGCCAGCATTTCGGGCAGTACCTTATCGCTGCCGGGGTAAGGCACCGCTGTTGCGCTGGGAAACTCTTCTACCAAAGCAATATTGGTGCTGTCGGCCAGACCCCCCACCCGCCTGCCTGATAGGTCATCTACCGAGGCAATGAGGCTGCCCCGCTTAACGAGAACGGCCTCATCGAACAGCCCATAGGACTCAGTAAAATCCACTACGCTGAGCCGCTCGGGCGTGATCGCTTGGTTGAACCACACAACATCGTACTGACCCGTGGCCAAGCAGGTATAAAACTCCGCCATGGGCAAGTTGTGCCACACCGGAGTCAGCCCCATCTCCTGACAGACGGCGCGGGCCAGCTCTGGCTCGTAGCCCAGGCGCTGCCCGTCGGCGAGAAAGCTCATGGGGCGGGCGTCGAAGCTACTGGCGGCAATGTGCAACACACCGGGCTCAACAGTAAGGCTAGTCAGAGATTCGACGTTGGGTAACGAAGGACACATAATCTTTGGGGGTAGAACTTATTATGACAAGTAGATAGGGCACCCCTAGATTTGTCAACTAAGTTGAGTTAGGGACGGCTGCTTTTAGCCCAAACCAGCCGTTCCGCCCGCTGTGTTCCCCCACTTCCACCCTCTGTTTGCAATGGATTATCAACCCATTCAGCTGTCTCCAGATCAGATTCAGCAGTTCCAAAACGATGGCTTTCTGATTCTGGAGAACTTTCTGCCGCCGGAGTTCGCCCAGCGTCTGGCCAGCCGTTTCGAGCCCATGTTTCACGGTGAGTTTGAAACGGGCATCTACCCCGACGAGTGGCACTGGCGTCCGCGCATGAGTCTGCCGGACATTACTCGCGAAATTTGTAACGGCTGGAAATGCGATCGCACCGTGGCCAGCCTGGTGCTCTCCGCTGAAGTTGGTCGCCTCAGCGCTACTTTGGCGGGATGGGAGGGAGCCCGCATTGGTCAAGACAGTCTGTGGATGAAACCGCCCGGTGCCAAAGCGATCGCCATGCATCAAGACGGCGTCTACATTGACTTTTTAGAGCCCGCCCAGATGATGACCTGCTGGGCCGCGCTAGACCAGGCTACCGCCGCCGATGGCACCCTGGTCTACGCCAAAGGCTCCCACAAGTGGCCGATTTCCAGCGTAGCAGGCGAGTTTCACGCCCCTACTAAAGACTACCGCTGGGCCATGCTGCAGGCGGCGGAAAATGCTGGAGTGAGCGAGCCAGAGCTAGTCGTGGTCAATGTACCCGCTGGCGGCTGCGCCTTCCACCACGGACGCACCTGGCACGGACTTGGCCCCACCACCCGTACCGAGGGCATGTTTCACAGCATTGGGCTGCACACCCTGCCGGCGGCGGCTCGATTTCACCCCACTAACCCCCAGGGCTATATCTACGGTCGCTACAAGCGGGTGGGCCACACCGAGATGGATGAGAGCTTTTTCCCGGTGCTGTGGCGCAACGACGGCTACCGCAGCCCGCACCTGGCAGAATACTGTGAAGACCCCCTAGGCGCGGCGATGGCGATCGCTCAGCGGGTTTAGCTTCGTCAACTGAGCTTGCCGAAGCTTAGATCAGCAGGCCAGTTTTCCTAACGGTGGCTCACAGCCATAGCTACCTGGGGTAGGCTCTAACTGCCAATTAGAGAAATTCTGGCTGGTGGACAACGCTCATTCCATCTGCTCTAGACCAATAGCTCGAACCGTGCGCTACGGCCTCAGCCAAAGATAATGTTCAACCAACAATCACCCAAGGTCTAATACTAAATCCTGCTTGGTTACCCTCTATTCGGAAGGACAAATGCCATTTGTCCCTACAGTCTGACCTCTTGTCGAATCGGGGGTATACGGTTCGGATTTGGTATAACACATCCTACTCACATACCCACCGCCCCCTATCACGGAGCAGATCCCATGACCATTGCCCAAGACCGTTCCACCGCGATCGCCGTTGACCATCCCCTAGCGCCCCTCAGCCCTGAAGAGATTGCTGCTGCCGTGGCGATTCTGCGGCAAGAAAAGTCTTTGGGAGACAGTGCCCGCTTTGTCAGCGTCGCCCTCAGCGAACCGACAAAAGCGGCGGTGCTGGGCTTTAAGCCTGGAGATGCGATTGCCCGCGAGGCTTTCGCCGTCCTGCTCGACAACGCCACCGCTCAAACCTACGAGGCGATCGTTTCGCTTAGCGAGGGCAAGGTCACGTCTTGGCAGCACATTCCCGACGTGCAGCCGTCAATCATGCTGGATGAGTTTGTCGAGTGCGAAGAGGCGGTCAAGGCAAGCCCTGAGTTTCAGGCCGCGATCGCCAGGCGCGGCATTACCGACCCCAGCCTGGTCATGGTCGACCCCTGGTCAGCGGGCAGCTACGGCCTTGGGGACGAGAAAGGCGTGCGCCTCTCCCGCGCGCTGTGCTGGGTGCGGGCCAACCCCACCGACAATGGCTACGCTCGCCCCATCGAAGGGGTAATTCCGGTGGTAGACCTCAACAAAATGGAGGTCATCCGGGTCGAGGACCACGGCGTAGTGCCCCTGCCCCCCACAGACGGCAACTACTCTCAGGAGTACGTCAAAAACTTTCGCCAAGACCTTAAGCCACTAGAAATTATTCAGCCCGAAGGCCCTAGCTTCACCGTCGAGGGCCACCAGATCCGCTGGCAAAAGTGGAAAATGCGCATCGGCTTCACCCCCCGCGAGGGGCTGGTGCTCTACACCATTAGCTATAACGACGGGGGCGAAGAGCGCCCTATTCTCTACCGCGCCTCTCTGGTGGAGATGACCGTGCCCTACGGCGACCCCCAGCCCCACCACTACCGCAAAAACGCCTTCGACGTCGGCGAGTACGGCGTCGGCACCCTGGCCAACTCTCTTACCCTGGGCTGCGACTGCCTGGGCGAAATCCACTACTTCGACGCCTTTATGACTAACTCGCGCGGCGAGGTGGCCCAGATTGAGCACGCCGTCTGTCTCCATGAAGAAGACTTTGGCGTGCTGTGGAAGCACGTGGACTGGCGCACCGAAGAAACCGAAGTGCGCAGATCGCGTCGTCTAGTTATTTCCTTTATCGCCACCGTAGGCAACTATGAATACGGCTTCTTCTGGTACTTCTACCAGGACGGCACCATTCAGTACGAGGTTAAGCTGACGGGCATGGTCAGCACCGCTGCTGTGGCTCCGGGCGAAACGCCCAAGTACGGCACCCTGATTGCCCCACAGCTCTGCGCTCCTGTGCACCAGCACATCTTTAACGTGCGCATGGATATGTGCGTCGATGGCCTGCAAAACTCTGTCTACGAGGTGGATATCGAGCCGGAGGAGGACGAGCACAACCCCTACGGCAACGCCTTCTACGCTAAATCCACGCTGCTCGACACAGAGCTTGCCGCCCAGCGCCTGTTCGACCCAATGAAGGGTCGCTACTGGAAGATCGTTAACACCACCGAAACCAACGCCATGGGCTACCCCACCGCCTATAAGCTGATGCCCGGCGAAAACACGATGCCTCTGGCTCGCCCCAGCGCCAGCGTAATGAAGCGGGCTACCTACATGACTAAGCACCTGTGGGTGACCCCCTACGCCGAAGACGAAAGATTCCCCGCTGGCGACTACCCCAACCAGCACCCCGGTGGCGCAGGCCTGCCGCAGTGGACCGAGGGCGATCGCCCCGTCGAAAACACCGACCTGGTGGTGTGGTACACCTTTGCCCACAGCCACGTGCCCCGCGCCGAAGACTGGCCGGTAATGCCGGTGGCCTACATTGGCTTTATGCTCAAACCGCTGAATTTCTTTAACGAAAACCCGGCTAACGACGTGCCCCCCGCCGCCAGCAAGCACAGCTGCTGCAACTAGCGCAAAAGTGCCTCCAGTCTCTGTAGCGTACGATGGGAAGACTGGAGGCACTTACGTCTTAGAGCATCCCGCTAGTTGTTTTTAGCTGCTTTCATGAGCGTCAACGTCTGGCGATTAATGAGAAGACAATAATTACGATATTCAGCAAGGCTAAAGGCACTGTAAAAATTGCGAACCAGTGCAAAAAAACCATATTTGTTATGGCAGCACCTAGCCAAGGAACACTAGCGCAATCAAACGTGATGCTGGAAACCTCGCAGTCAAAATGCTGAGAAAGTCTAAAACCTAGCCAAGTTAGCAGCAGCGGGAAAGAGCCATAAGCTATACAGAACATAAGTAGTCCTAGCCGCTGTCGGGAGGAGAGCGATCGCTTTAAAGAGAGTTTTATGGCTATAAACCCAGCTGCCAGCAGGAGCAGGAGTAAAAGTAAAAGCATAGGTTATTGATCTGATGAAAATGATTGGGTAAGCCACCCAATCTATTGCCATTTGGGATCATTCCCCTGACGAAGTTTTAGCCAAAACTCAGATGGCCGAGGCTGAAGCGCGTCAAGAGATAGTCGTCATGCTCTAACAGTTACATCTTATACAAAGCATCGTCAGCGTTCAGGAGTTAATTGAGTAGCATTAACAAGCTGCTTCGCGAACTCCGCTCAAGATTCACCATGACCGTTGAAACCGCTGTTGATATTCCCGTTGTTGACTTTGCGCCCTTCCTGAGCGATAACTCGGAGGGCAAGCAAGCCGTGGCTAAGGCAATTTACCGGGCCTGCCACGAGGTCGGTTTTTTGTATCTCAAAAATCACGGTGTTCCCCAGGGGGCGATCGCCCAGGCGTTTGAGCAAGCCCAGCAGTTTTTTGCCCTGCCCCTGGCTGAAAAGCAGACTATTGCCTGGTCCAGCGAAACCAGCAATCGCGGCTATGTGGCTATGGAGCGCGAGCGGCTGGATGAAACCAAGCCCGGTGATTTAAAGGAAGCTTTCAACATGGGGCGAGAGGTTGCCGCCGAGGCGCTGAGCGACAATCAGCAGGCCCTGGTAGGGAACCAGTGGCCAGAGGGTCACGATGCCTTCAAGACCACCGTTTCAGATTTCTTTGAGGTCTGCGCCGAGGCGGCTGAGCGAATTTTTCGGGCCTTTGCGATCGCCCTGCAGATGCCCGAAACCTACCTTGCGGCCAAGCACCAGTCTCGGGGCTATACCCTGCGGCTGTTGCACTATCCGCCCATGGGCACCCTGCCAAAACCAGGACAGATTCGAGCCGGTGCCCACTCCGACTACGGCACGCTGACGCTTCTGTTTCAGGATGACGTGGGGGGGTTAGAGGTACAGTTGGCCAGTAGCGAATGGATTTCGGCCCCGTCTATTCCAGATGCTATTTTGATTAACACTGGAGACTTGACCCAGCGCTGGAGCAACGATGTGTTTCGATCCACCCGGCATCGGGTTGGGCTACCTCAGCCAGAGAAGGCCGGACGCGACCGCTACTCTATTGCCTTCTTCTGCCAGCCTGATGCCGATGCCGACATTGTCTGCTTCCCTAGCTGTCAGAGTGAGGATAATCCACCCCGCTACGCCCCGGTAAAATCTGGGGACTATCTGCTCAGCCGGCTGCAGGCGACCTATTGATCCTGCCTGTAAACTGACTTTAATTTTGTCCACCTCACCACTAATCTTCCCTGCTATGACACAACTTTTGACTCGTCGACTGCGCTCAGCCCTGTTTGGATGCGCCACAGTATTTCCTCTGCTCTTGGTAGGAGCCTGCGGCAGTGAAACCGCCTCAACTGACGCGACCGATACCGGCGAAGAATCCGCAGATACAGCTGACGCCGCAGATGACTCCGAAGCACCCAGGGTAGCCCTAGTCTTGAGCGGGTCATCTAACGATCAGTCTTGGGACCAGGCGGCCTTTGAAGCGGGTGAAGCACTGAAAGACGAAGGTGTAGAAGTCGCAATGTCCGAGGCCGTTGACCCAGCCGATGCGGCTGCGGTGCTGCGCCAGTATGCTGAAGAAGGCTATGACCTGATTGTGGCCCACTCCTTTAGCTATCAAGATGCCGTGTTTCAGGTGTCAGAAGAATTTCCCGACGTGAACTTTGCCTGGGCCGGTGGCATTGACGGAACGTCGGAAAACGTGGCTGACTACGACCAGCCGTTCTACCAGGGCGCGTATATGGTTGGCTTGGTTGCGGCAGAGCTGAGCCAGACAGGTAAGCTGGGTGCCCTCTACGGGTTTGATATTCCTGCCTGCCACGCGATGGGCGAAGCGATGCTGGCGGGAGCAAAGGAGGTGCGGCCTGACGCGACGCTGACCAGTGCTGCCGTGGGGGATTGGTATGACGTGGCAAAGGCGAAGGAAGCCGCCTTGTCTCAGGCTGAAACCGGGGTTGATTTCTGGATTGGCTGCGGGCAGGGGCCAACCCTCGGAGAGATCGAGGCGGCGAAGGAAGTAGATGGATTCGCCACCGGGTACGTGGGCGATATGTCGTCTTTAGGGCCTGAGGTGGTGGCCTCCAATATCATTTGGAATATGACGCCCTTGTTTGACCAGATGCTGGAAGATACGGCAAACGGTACCTTTGCCGACCAGTTCTACAGCCTCGGAGTCCCAGAGGGGGTGGTGCAACTAGAGGTGACCTCAGAGTTTGAGGATGATATCAGCGGAGACGCAGCTAAAACCATCGACGAGACCAGGGCCAAGATCGCATCTGGCGAGCTGGAAGTCCCCTTCGTGCCGAAATAGGGGCAGTGCATAAAGGGTGGAGAGTTGAGCAATACCCTGTTAGCCCTCATCCCCCAGGCAGAGAGATTTAGGGTGAGGGTCAAGGGTCTATCACATTTGCAATTATTCACTGAAGTTAGCTATGACAGACTCTAAGCAATCTCCCTTTGCCGTTGAGATGCGAGGCATCACCAAGCGGTTTCCGGGGGTGATTGCCAATCAGGATGTCAACGTCTCGGTGCGGCCAGGAGAAATCCACGCGCTGCTGGGCGAAAATGGCGCGGGCAAAACTACGCTAATGAATATCCTCTGCGGGCTGTACACCGCAGAGGAAGGCGAGGTTTTTCTCCACGGCACGCCGGTACGGTTCCAGACCCCAAACGAGGCGATCGCGGCGGGTATCGGCATGGTGCATCAGCACTTCATGCTGGTTGAGTCGTTTACGGTGGCGGAAAACATTGTTTTAGGGCAGACCTCAGGAGTGCTGCGGGAGTCCCGCCAGGCGCTGCACCAGCGGCTAATTGCCCTAGCCGACCAGTATGGGCTATCGCTCAAACCTGACGCCAAAATCTGGGAGCTGTCGGTGGGAGAACAGCAGCGGGTTGAGATTCTCAAAGCCCTCTACCGGCAGGCAAAGGTTCTGATTTTAGATGAACCAACCGCCGTGCTGACGCCCCAGGAAACCGAGGGGCTAATTACCATCCTGCGCCGTCTGGCCGCCCAGGGCACGACGATTGTTTTCATCAGCCACAAGCTGAAAGAAATACTGGCGGCGTGCGATCGCGTCACGGTCCTGCGCGATGGCAAAACGGTAGGCACCGCCGCCATTGCCGACTGCGATGCCCACTCTTTGGCGGAGATGATGGTGGGGCGCGAGGTCAATTTGCGGCGTCCCGACCGCCTCTTGGCCGCCGCTTCCCAGGGGCCTCGCCTTCATCTAGAGGGGATTTCAGCCCTGGGCAATCATCAGGTACCAGCCCTGCAAGACATTGCCCTCAGCGTCTACCCCGGTGAGGTTTTGGGCGTGGCTGGGGTAGACGGCAACGGTCAGCGGGAGCTGGAAGAGGTGATTATGGGACTGCGATCGCCCACCCAGGGCACTGTTCACCGCGACGGACCGGTTGCCCACATCCCCTCAGATCGCTACAGCATGGGGCTGATTTCTGACTTTACCGTGACCGAGAACCTGTTGATGCGGGACATCGACCGTCCGCCTTTCAACATCAGGGGACTGCTGCACCCCGCCCGGATGGCAGACCACGCCGCCAGCCTGGTGCAGCAGTTCACCATCCGCACCCCGTCGGTCAAGACCCGCAGCGGCAAGCTGTCGGGCGGCAACGCCCAAAAAGTCGTTCTGGCCCGCGAGCTATCCCAGGGTCACAACATCATCCTGGCGGCTCAGCCCACCCGGGGCCTCGACATTGGAGCGATGGAATTTGTCCATGCCCAGCTGATGGCTCAGCGCGATGCCGGAGCCGCAGTTCTGCTGATTTCAACGGAATTAGAAGAAATCCTGCGGCTCAGCGATCGCGTGGCGGTGCTCTACGAGGGGCAAATCGTGGGCATCGTGAATGCCGAAAACGCAGACGTGAAGCAGCTGGGGCTGTGGATGGCCGGGAAATCGGCGGAGGGCGATCGCCAGCTACCAGCCGCCTCTAGCGCCGTCCGTGAGGAGTCCGTATCATGACCTCGGAATTGGCGTCGGCCAGGCGGAATAATCTAGGGATCGGGTGGCTCAAACCCTGGGCTCCCGTCATCGGCGGACTGCTCGCCCTGGTGCTGAGCGGCGTTTTGATTGTCCTGAGCGGCGCAAATCCTTTAGAGGCTTACAAGGTGCTGGTGCTGGGCGCATTTGGCGGCTCGCGCCAGATCACCGAAACCATTCTTAAAGCAACGCCGCTGCTGCTGATTGCCCTGGGCTTAACCATTGCTTTTCGGTCACGGGTTTGGAACATTGGCGCAGAGGGGCAGTACCACATCGGCGCGCTCCTAGGCAGCATCGTTGCCCTAACGCTGCCGAACTTACCGGCCGTGATCCTAATTCCTCTAATGCTGCTGGCTGGCATTGCCGGGGGACTACTCTGGAGTGGATTGGCGGGTCTGCTGCATTTGAAGCGGGGAGTGAACCTGATTATCTGCACCCTGATGCTGAACTACATCGGCATCCTGATGGTGCAGTACGCGGCGCGGGTGCCCTTTCGTGACCCCGACGGCTTTTTGCCTGAGTCGGCCAAGTTTGTCGACGCCGCTCAAATTCCTACGTTGTTTTCGAGCCGCTTGCATCTCGGCGTCCTGATTGCGCTGGCGCTAGCTGGGGCTGTGTATGTGCTGCTGTGGCGATCGCCGCTGGGGTTTCGGCTCCGAGCTGTAGGAGCCAAGGTCAGCGTGGCTCGCAGTATTGGCGTTAATACGAGTCAGCACATTTTGACCGCCCTCTTGCTCTCTGGAGCCCTAGCCGGGCTGGCTGGCGTGATTGAGGTCAGCTATAGCTACACCCGCCTCAAGCAGGGCATTTCAGACGGGTACGGCTTTACCGCCATCCTGGTCGCCCTGCTGGGCCAGATGAACCCCGCTGGCGTCTTGGTGTCCGCCGTTCTTTTCTCGGGGCTGGTGGTGGGGGCTCAAACCCTGAACGTGTCGCTCCAAATTCCGGCAGCCGTGGCTGGAGTATTGCAGGCCCTGCTGGTGCTAGGCGTGCTGGCCGGACAGGCGATCGCCCAGCGCGACGATTAAAGGTTGCTCAACGCCCCCATTTCCTTACCCACCCACACCATGCCCTGGGATCAAGTTTTCACCTTCACCTTTCTCGTCGCCATCCTCACGGCTGGAATTCGCCTGGCCACTCCGGTACTGCTGGCAGTGCTAGGAGAAATCATTACCCAGCGATCGGGGGTGATGAACCTGGGGCTAGAGGGCGTCATGCTGATGGGCGGATGGGCCGGGTTCGCCACCACCTATTACCTAGAGAAAAGCACCGGGTTGGCCGAACTCTCCGCCTGGATTGGGCTGGGCGCAGGCATCGTCGCCGGACTGGTGATGGGGCTGCTAATGGCGGTGCTCTCAATTACCTGGCGCACAGACCAGGTGGTGGCAGGTATTACGCTGGTTTTGCTGGGGCAGAGCCTGACAACTTACCTATATCGGGCCGATCCTGCCCTGGCCAAGGCTCGCGTCACGGGCATAGCGATACGACCAATTCCAGGGCTTTCAGACATTCCTGTTGTAGGCGATATTTTGTTTAACCACAGCCCCGTGGTTTATCTCAGCGTTGCCCTGGTGTTTCTGTGCGGCTTCCTGCTGTTTCGCACCAATTGGGGTCTCCAAATTCGGGCGGTGGGCGAGAACCCTGCGGCTGTGGCCACTTCTGGGCTCAACGTCACTCGCCTACGCTACCTCTGCACGCTAATTGGCTCAGGTATGGCTGGCCTAGGCGGTGCGGTGCTCACGGTAGTGCAGCTCAACTTGTTTATTGAAGGGGTAACGGCAGGACGGGGCTGGATTGCGATCGCAATTGTTTTCTTCTCTCGCTGGAATCCCGGCCTGGCCCTGGGCGGGGCGCTGCTGTTTGGTGTTGCCGACGCCCTCCAGTTTCGAATTCAGGCCCTGGGGTCTGAAGAAATACCCTACGAATTTCTGCTCATGCTGCCCTACGTGCTGACGCTGGTAGTGCTGCTGTTTGGCAATGCTCGTGACCAGACCCCAGCAGCCCTTGGCATTCCCTACGTTAAAGGCAAGCGGTAGCCCCCTATTCGGAAGGACAAATGCCATTTTTCCCTACAGGCTGACCTTTTGTCGAACAGGGGGTGTACGGTTCGGATTTGGTATAAGTTCTGCTTAGCACACCGATTAGACGCGATCGCCACACAAAAATCCCTCCCTACCCTTGGCTCAAGCCTGGTTCGGGTTTAGCTGGGCCATCTGCCAAGTAATTAGCGTTCCCACCGGGCTCCACAGCAGGTAGGGCAGCAGCAGCAGCAGCGCGTTGCGGTCTACCTGTACCACAAACCAGGCCAGCAGCAGTCCAAACACAAACCCTGCCCCGCCGATCGCAGTGCCAACGTTGAGGCTTTGTAGCTTACACATAACCGGCGTGTAGCTCACAATCAGCAGCTCCAGCAGCACATACCCCGCCATCAGCCACCAATTTTGAGTCTTCTGCCAAACAATATAGGCCGACCAGCCACCGCAGATAAATACAATCGTCCACACAATAGGGATTACAAACTCAACCGTGAGCCAGTCGGGGCGGCGCAGCCGCTTAAACCACTTGATATCGCGGGAGCCAAGCAGGCTGGACGCCGATGCGATCGCAACCCCCACCACTGCAATAACCAACCAGGCTGGAATCATTATGTACCTCACAAAGCCTGACTCAACTTAACCAGACCAGGGCGGCGGCGGCCTCCTACCCGTGACACAACTTCAAGAAGCGGCTGTCGAGAGTTGAGGATCCTTTGCAGCGTTAAATCAGATTCTGCCGCAGGTATCAAAGATAAATTAAGCAAGCAAGCGCTTTGGGCAGGCTTAAAGGGCTAGGGATTTACCAGTGCGAAGCTCATACTGGGCTCGGTTGAACGCAAGCTCTTCTGCCGAGATCACAGCCGTTGCCGAAGGAGGGCGCATATCCCACTGCACCTCAGACAAAAACAGAAGCGTGCCCGCAATGATGCTGCCAGAAAACAGGAAGGGAACCGTTGCAAAATAGGGCAGCGCCGCAATACCGATGACGTGAACTGTGCCAGCCAGCATAAACGTGCGCGATCGCAGCCCCCACCCGGTCAGCAGATAGCCTACGGCGCTAAGGCCCAGCCACAGCTGGCACAGGTTGGGCACGGCCCAGCCCCAGCCCAAAAAAATTCCGCCGTCTGTTAAAACGACTCCCAGCAGCATCAGCACTGCCCAGGTATAGACGACCCACCGCAGCTGCTCTACCCTGACCCAAAACCAGGTCAGGCAAGACATCAGCCCCACCCCAGCTACGGTAAAAATTGACCAAATGATTGCCTGGTCTTGCCAATTGACGGTCGAGAACTGAGCTATAGCAAAAATGACGGCTGTAATGACTCCCCAAACCAGAAACGTTTGATCAATACGGGTATAAAGC
>JBARUP010000068.1:0-11212 GCA_049645805.1 Nodosilinea sp. | reverse complement strand
TGGCGGCAATCAGCTGATCCTGGTTGTCGGTGTCGATACCGTAGAAGCAGGGATGGGTAACTGGCGGCGATGAGATCCGCATATGCACCTCGATTGCGCCCGCATCCCTCAGCGCCTGCACAATTTTGCGGCTGGTGGTGCCCCGCACAATCGAGTCATCCACGATCAGCACCCGCCTGCCTTCCAGCACATCTCTAAGCGGGTTGAGCTTCATGCGAATGCCCACCTCCCGCATCGACTGAGTAGGCTGAATGAAAGTGCGCCCCACATAACGATTTTTGATGAGCCCTTCGGCGTAAGGAATTTTGGACTGCTGAGAAAACCCGATGGCAGCAGGCACCCCCGAGTCAGGTACCGCCATAACCAAATCCACATCAGCGGTGGATTCTTTCGCTAGCTGGTGACCCAGCCGTCGCCGGTAGCTGTAGAGGCTCTCGTTATTGACAATGCTGTCGGGCCGAGAGAAGTAGATCATCTCAAACACGCAGAGCTTACGCTGGGTGGCCTCGGCCCACTGGCGGGAGATCAGCCCTTCGGGCGTAATCCATACCAGCTCACCGGGCTGAATATCGCGAATGTAGGTGGCACCAATAATATCGAGGGCGCAGGTCTCAGAGGCCAGTACGTACTGGGCGGGGTCACCCAGCTTAGGAATGTCGTTGCCAAGCACTCCTAGCACTAGGGGGCGAATACCCTGCTGGTCACGGGCACCGATGATGCCGCTGGGAGTGCCGATCACCAGGCTAAAGGCTCCGTAGCACCGATTAAAGGCCGTTTCGGCGGCGTTTACCCAATCGGCTCCATCGTTGACGGCCTCAGCCAAGGCAAAGGCGATCATCTCTGAGTCGGTGGTGGTCACTAGGTCGTGGTTGCGATCGATTAGCTCTTCGCGCAGTTTGGCGGTGTTGACCAAGTTACCGTTGTGAGCCAGCGCCAAATTGCCCAGACGGGTCGGCACCACGGCAGGCTGGGCATTGCACGCCAGGCTCGACCCGGTGGTGGAGTAGCGATTGTGCCCCACAGCAATATGACCAGATAAAGCTTGTAGGACTTTGTCGTCAAAGACCTGAGATACCAGCCCCATGTGCTTGTAGCAGTGGCTACCCGAAGCATCAAAAGTAGCAATGCCCGCTGACTCTTGACCCCGGTGCTGAAGCGCGAATAGTCCAAAATAAGCCAGGCGAGCCACCTCTTCGTCGGGGGCATAGAGACCGAAAATGCCGCAGGCTTCTTCAGGTTTATCGGGGCGGTCCTGACTCGGATCGTCAGACTCGTCTAGGAAAGCTTCGTCAGAAGGGAACGTCATAGGTGGTGCAGGGTGGCTGTAGGAATACAACGGCACAGGAGCAGGCTCTACAACGCATTGGGCAACCGCATCTTGCCGTCAACGTGTGCCCAGCTTCATCATAGGGCGGGGGCTTTTAGAGCAGCATCAGAAAAGCAGCATTAGAGACTACTAGACCCCCTGACCCACTTAATATTTTCTTAATATGCGCCAATCATAACACCTGAGGTCTCAATGCTCTAGACTCCACCTAGCGTTCTGCCGCTAGCCGCTGCTCAATTGCTGTGCACCATGTTTGAGCTAGATCGTTGACAGTACCTGTGATTAAGATTTGACGGTCTTGGGTGGATAGGGTCAAGGTGTCACCCCTTACGGTGCCAAGCGTTTGCCAATTCCCTGCTAGACGATCGCTCAGACAATTCTCCCAATCTACCTGGTGGCTAGGGCCAACCGAGACGATGATTCTTGCCCCACCCTCGCCAAACAGCAGCCGGTCCCACCGCTGGCTGGTCTGGTCGGCTGCTAGGGAAAGCTGAATATCGGCACCGTGGCCGCTGCTGATGCACGACTCGGCTAGGGCAACGGCCAGGCCCCCTTCGGCGCAGTCGTGGGCCGATTGCACCCAGCCCTGGGCAATGCCGTAGCGACAGGCTGCCTGTACCCGCTTTTCCAAATTCATATCCACCACAGGGGGGTGTCCGGTGGCTTGGTCGTGAACTGCTACTAAATACTCTGAGCCCCCTAGGGTAACTAGGGTGCGGTCTTCGCTCATAGCAGCTGTGGTCTGTTCGACTGAAATACCCAATAAGTAAATGCGATCGCCCGCCTGCTGCCAGCCCTGGCCACAGGTGCGGCTGAGGTCGTCAATGAGTCCCACCATGCCGACAACGGGGGTTGGGTAGATAGGCTGGGGGTTGCCCTGGCTATCTACTGTTTCGTTGTAAAGCGAGACATTGCCGCCGGTTACCGGGGTCTCGAACTCGCGGCAGGCCTCGGCTAGCCCCCGGCAGGCTTCCTCCAGCTGCCAGTAGCCAATCGGCTTTTCGGGGCTGCCGAAGTTGAGATTATCGGTCACCGCTAGGGGCAGAGCTCCCACGCAGCTCAGGTTACGGGCCGCCTCGGCCACGGCGGCTTTGGCTCCTTCGTAGGGGTTGAGGTAAACGTAGCGGGCGTTGCAGTCTACAGTGGCGGCGAGGCCTCGGGTGGTGGCTCCGGGCTGATAACCAGGCACGGCTTCGAGCGGACGCAGGCGAATAACGGCGGCATCGCCCTGGCCGGGGCACTGCACGGTGTTGTTCTGGACCTGGTGGTCATACTGGCGGTAGATCCAGTTTTTAGATGCGATCGTGGGCTGGCTCAAAAGGGTGTGCAGCACCTCAGTCCAGGCTGCTTGCCCCAAATTGGGTAGCGCTATTCCCGCAGCAGTGCAGAAAGGAAGACTATCTTCACGCCAAGCCCAGGCGGTTTGCGCGTAGGCAGGTGGCTCGCTCAGCAGCTCATGGTGATAAATAGGGGTGTTTTCAGCCAGAGCTAAAGCGGGGATTTCAGCTGCAACCTCACCTTTGAACAAAATCCGCACGACGGGATCTGAAATAACGCGGCCTGCAACGACGGCGTGGAGGCCCCAGCGCTCGAACACCTCAATTACCTCAGCTTCGCGGCCAGCGGCAACCACAAACAGCATTCGCTCCTGAGATTCTGACAGCAGGTACTCGTAAGGCACCATGCCCGTTTCGCGCACCGGGATTAGGTCGAGATCGAGTTCAATGCCAACCCCTCCCTTGGCCGCCATCTCAGCGGTCGAACAGGTGAGCCCGGCGGCTCCCATATCCTGCGCCGCGACGATTGCCCCGGTCTTAAACGCCTCTAGGCAGGCTTCGACCAGCGATTTTTCAAGAAACGGGTCACCAACCTGAACGGCGGGGCGATTGCGCTCAGACTCGTCGGTAAGTTCGGCGCTGGCAAAGCTGGCCCCGCCCATGCCGTCGCGCCCGGTGGTGGAGCCTACGTAGACCACCGGGTTGCCCAGGCCTGCCGCCCCCGACTTGACGATGTCGGGAGTTTCCATAATCCCGATCGCCATGGCGTTGACCAGCGGGTTGCCGCTATAGGCGGCATCAAAATAGACCTCACCACCTACCGTAGGAACCCCAAAGCAGTTGCCATAGTGGGCAATGCCCGACACTACTCCCTGACACAGGCGACGGGTGCGGCTGTCGGCTAGATCGCCAAACCGCAGAGAGTTGAGCACCGCGATTGGCCGCGCCCCCATGGTGAAAATATCGCGCAGAATGCCGCCCACTCCGGTCGCTGCCCCCTGGAAGGGTTCTACTGCCGAAGGATGGTTGTGGGACTCAATTTTGAAGGCCACGCGCAGACCGTCGCCCGCATCAATGATGCCCGCATTTTCCCCTGGCCCTACCAGCACCTGCGGCCCCTCAGTAGGGAACTGTTTTAGCAAAGGGCGTGAGTTCTTGTAGCAACAGTGCTCTGACCACATCACCCCAAACATGCCTAGCTCGGCTCGGTTGGGGTGGCGGCCTAGCCGTTTCACAATGTCGTCGTACTCGTCGGGCTTAATACCCTCAGCGGCAATTTCGTCGGAGCTAAACGGGGTAGTAGAAGCCGTCATGCTGAATTGGGGGGAAGTTGCTTACCGATTTTAGCCCCCTTGGGGAGTTTAGATTGTGGACGAGCAGTGAGTTTGTAGGTCTTTAGGTCTTAGCTACAGAGTCTCTGCTAAAAACTGATCTAGAGCCGTGAATGTGCCTGCATGCATAGACATAGGGGTATCGTAACCCTTCATCTCTATCGTGAAGCGCTTGAAGTACGGGTCGTCTTGCTCAGCTTTATGAAAGTCAATTTTCTGAAGATACTCGTAGGTAGTCTCACCTAGGGCAATATCAAGCCCTAGTTGTTTAGTAGATGTTTCGAGGCGAAAGGCGGTATTGACTGTATCGCCCAGAGCAGTGTAGTCAGGGCGATTACTGCTACCGGCGTTGCCCACCATAGCATAGCCGGTGTTAATACCAGCTCCAATCCTGAGCGGAAAGGGCAGCGGGAACTGCCGATGGAGCTGCCCCGTCATGGTTGCTAAGGTGCTGACGGCCTGTAGAATTTGTAGCGTGCTGGCGTCATCGACTCCCTCGGAGCCGTGAATCCATACCGCCATTACGGCATCACCAATATACTTATCGACGCGGCTACCGTACTGGCCAATTATTTGTCCGGCTCGCCGAAACCAAGTGCCGATCGCCTCGGAGTGAATTTTTTCGTCGGTCTGACGAGTCATGACTGTGAAGTCACGGATATCGACCACCATTACCGATATTAGCTGCCGCACGTGGAGCATAGCCGTAGCCGTGCCATCAACACCGCTCCCGCCGCCTAGGGTGATGTCGGCCACCAGCGCCGCATTAGCGGGGGAATAAAACCGCAGCTCAGTCTGACCAAAGGTGAGTAGGTCGCTATCGTGCAAAATGACGGGAACGCTGACTCGCCGCCCGTTCACAAAGGTGCCGTTGCGGCTGCCTAAGTCGATTAGATAGAACTGACCGTTGTCTGTGCCCTGAAACATCGCGTGGTGACGCGAGATCCACCGATCGGGCAGCACAAAGTTGTTGTCGTCGCCGCGGCCCACGGTCCAATAGTTGCCGCCCACTAAGGAAAGCTGACGATCGCCGGATCTAGTTTTGAGCGCGAGGTAAGGGCCGGAGGAAGAAGTCACAGCAATACAAGAAGGGCATAGACTTAGATCGATTGGGTGCAATCGCCTGAAATTTGAGCCCAAAATCAGGTCGCGATCGCATCAGACAACCCCAACGTATCCCTGAGCTGACCCCATTATGCCAGAGATACAAACCCTGTCGATCTCACTAGGCGAGAGCCGCCGTCAGAAAAAACAAACCGTCTACAATCAGCGTGCTAAAGACAGCCCCGCCAAAAGCCCACCAGGCTAGCTGCCGCGACGTCGTCAGTGCGATCGCCGTTGCGACCAGCAGGAAAAGTACCAGCACTATGGCCCGGCAAGCCGCTACATCGGTCTCTAAACCAGCGCTTGCTGCCTTCAACACTAGAGGTGCTAAATCAGGACTGCTCAGCATTAGCTGACGCCAGATTGGGAACAAGTGCATCCAGTTGATGTAGAGATCGGTTACAGCAGTACCCAGCAGCGAACCCAGGAAGAAGTAGCTGCCTACCCGCCCCCAACCCTGACGCAGACAAATCAGAGCGATGGGCAGACCTAAGGCCTCAACCGGCAGATGGGCAACGGGCTCCCAGCGGAACCAGCCCCAGTAAAGCGACCCCGTCAGCCAGATCCAGCCAAACCCAAAGATTAAGTCACCCCAGACGTGCCACCGCGATCGCTGCATAAGCCAGGCTCCTAGCCCTAGCCATAAGGGAGTCATCGCTAGACTCACCCAAGGGAAGTAGCGCACTAGGGGAGCCTGTACAAAAACAGGCAGAATGACCAGAGCTAACGCTGCCCCGAACACTTCAAGCTGCATTGTAGAACCCGCCATCCAGCCTCGCACCAGGCTTGACCAAGGCAGCGCTTCTTCAACTGATTCGGAACTGTAGGATAGACTCAAGGGAATTCTGAGTTGTTTAGTTAATCATTATTAACATAACATGCCCCTGGGGGGCATTCCTCATCCCTAGCGCTGATTTGTCTACTATTAATATTGTCTTCAGGTTCATCAATCCACTTCAGCAGATTAAGCCTGTGAGAAGAAGCTCAGCAGCACATAAGCTGGCCACTTCAAGCCATTACAATACGCAACAATGGCCATCGCCTACCAAGGTCTTGCCCGCGCGCCGATCAACCTAGCTTTAAGTGTACTTATTTTAAGAGAATGCTCCGACGGGTGCCCAGCCTTGTTGCTGTGTAGTCTACGGATGCTTTGCAGCAATGCCGCAGGCATCTGGCTACTCGTTTACGTCTCCAGTGGGGGCGTAGAGCCATGTTTTATAACTATAGTTACGCAGTATGACTAACTTGATATCTATATCTGACTTCCCCTCCGCTGCAGGGCTAGCGCTTCAGCTAGCTCAGGTAAACGATGCTCTAGCCACCCCCGCAGGCCTGCCTTCGGTGCCAAGCATGACTTTATTTCAAGCGGTTGTGATCGGCATTGTGCAAGGCCTAACAGAGTTTTTGCCGATTAGCAGTACTGCCCACGTCAAGATGGTGCCGGTAGTGCTGGGCTGGGGCGACCCAGGTGTAGCTTTTACCGCTGTAATTCAGCTAGGCAGCATTGCCGCCATGCTCTGGTACTTCTGGGACGACCTGCGGCAGGTAGCAGGCGGTATGGTGAGGGCAGCCCTCGGCGGCAAGTACAGTTCCCCAGACTTTCGCCTGGGGTTAGGCATTCTGTTAGGTACTGTCCCCATTTTGGTGGGAGGATTGGCGATCAAAGCTCTAATTCCTGACTTTGATAATTCGCCCCTGCGCAGCAGCGCCACGATTGCCGTTGTGTCGATCATAATGGCGCTGCTGCTGGGGCTAGCAGAGATCGTCAGCACCCGCCAGCGATCGTTTGATTCGCTGACCCTAAGAGATGGCGTCACGATGGGATTCGCTCAAGCCCTGGCATTGATTCCAGGCGTATCGCGATCGGGCTCTACCCTGACAGCTGGATTATTCATGGGGCTGGAGCGCGCGACGGCGGCCCGGTTCTCTTTCCTCCTCGGCATTCCGGCCATTACCTTAGCGGGGCTAGTAGAGCTCAAGAGCCTGCTGGAGGGAGGGGTTAGTAATGTCGGAATGGTGCCCCTAGTCGGTGGCCTGATTGCGGCCCTAGTGTCGTCTTACCTAGCTATATTCTGGCTGCTGCGGTTTTTGAAGCAGCACAGCACCTGGATCTTTGTCTGGTATCGTTTGGCCTTTGGAGCCGCTATTCTGCTGGCCTTGGCAACTGGAAGAATGCAAAACATCTAAGATAGGGGAGCACATTTTGCTCTTCTAAGGCCCACTTGACCATGGCTGCTTTGGCAATCCGCCCTGCCTGCATTACCCGCGTGCTGCCGGGCTCGATTGCCGAGGAAATTGGTTTTGAGCCAGGCGATTCGCTAGTCGCGATCAACGGCCAGCAGCCGCGAGACCTGATTGACTATCGCTTTCTCTGCGCCGACGAAGATTTGGCGCTAGACGTGCTTGATGCTAGCGGCAAAACTCACCGCATTGACATTGAAAAAGATATTGATGACGATCTGGGTCTAGAGTTTGAGACGGCACTCTTTGACGGACTGATGCAGTGCAATAATGCCTGCCCCTTTTGCTTTATCGATCAGCAGCCCCCCGGCAAGCGGGGCACCCTCTACCTAAAAGACGACGATTATCGGCTTAGCTTTCTCTACGGCAGCTACCTAACGCTTACTAATCTGCTGCCCCAGGAGTGGGAACGCATTGCTCAGCTGCGTCTGTCGCCACTGTATGTGTCGGTACACGCTACTGAGCCAGAGGTGCGATCGCGCCTGCTGAAAAATCCCCGAGGTGGGCAGATTCTTGATCAGCTGGCCTGGCTTCAGGAGCAGCGCCTGCAAATTCATGCCCAGGTTGTGGTCTGCCCAGGCATTAATGATGGCGATCACCTGGCGACTACTCTACGAGATCTGGCTCGTTTTCATTCAGGCGATACCCCAGCAGTAGCCTCGGCGGCGGTAGTGCCCGTAGGCTTGACTCGATTTCGCCCACCGGGAGATGAGCTAACTCCCGTCACCCAGGCCCAGGCCCGGCAGGTTATTGCCCAGGTGCAGGGGTTTCAGGACGATTTTCGACGGCAGTTTGGCACGAATTTTGTCTGGCTAGCCGACGAGTGGTTTCTCCTTGCCCAGCAGTCGGTGCCTGCCGAGAGCCACTACGAAGACTATCCTCAGTTGGGTAATGGGGTAGGGTCAATTCGTCAGTTTCTAAAGGCGTTTGAGCAGTCGGCTAATGATTACCTGCCCGCTGCTGTTAGCTCATCCCGCACGCTGACCTGGGTAGTTGGAAACGCTGTAGAACACGCCTTTCAACCTATCGTTGATCGCCTCAATGGAGTGCAGGGATTGACCGTACGTCTAGCCGCTTTAGCCAGCGATTACTGGGGCCGTGATTTGACGGTGACCGGGTTGCTTACAGGTCACGATCTTCTGCTAGGGCTGCGGCATCGTTCCTTAGGTGATGCTCTGCTACTGCCCAGCGTTATGCTCAAACCCAGCGACTTGGGCGACCCCAGCAATACTCTGTTTTTAGATGACGTGAGCTTAGCTACCGTCGGTCAGCAGCTTAACTGCTCAATTTTGCCTGTAGACGATACCGATGCCTTGGTCAGGGCCTGCTGTGGTGAGCTACCGGCTCACTCACTGGCTGACCTACAGCCTGCCGCAGGCTACTGGGCTCCAACCTGATTGTACTAAACCGTTTAGTTTGCTAAGCTGTGGGCGGGAAAATTTTGTTGACTACCCTTGCCTAGCGTGGCGGGCTGGGCGCTGTCTAGTGAGCAGTTTGCCGACTGGGTAGCTATAGTGACCCCTGATGCCGATATGCTGAAAAGCTCAGGCAGGAGAACTCATTTTCCCGACTGGCGACTTACTTTTGCTGCTGATAGCCCATGGTGTCTATGCTTTACTCCTATCGACGCTGCCTGATACCCCTAGGCTTAGGCATGACTTTAGCTGGCTGGTCTGCCGCAGGCTTGGCCGCTCCTGTTTTGGCGGCCGAAACTGAGGAGCGGCCTGGAGCGGCGATTGCCCAGGCCGAAGATGAGGTTCCAGAAGATTCAGATTTACTGATGCTCGATGAGGCGGGCTCGTCGGCAGACCCGGCGGGACTAGAACCTGGAGAGGAAGCCGTGCCCCTGTTTACCGATGGCGATGAAGAAAGCGTGCCTGCCCCAGATCCGTCTGGCCTGCCACTGCCTCAGGCCGATCGACCGACCAATCAGGGGTTTGAGACTCTACCCGACTACTTAGCCCCCGACGCTAACCCCCTGCTGGTGCCCATTCGTCCTGAAGACGTCGAGATTGTGGGTACTCAACCCCTGTCTTTAGAGACTGCCATTGAGTTGGCCTACCGCAATAGTGAGCAGCTGCGTATTGCTCTGGTTCAGCTAGAGCGAGGTCAGGCCGGACTGCGGGCCGAGCGGGCGCTTTATTATCCAACCGTCGATCTCAGCGGCGGTCTACAGGTTGATAGCCAGTCCTCCTCTGGAGGACAGTTTGGAGGTGGGGGCGATATCACCAGTACTACTGCCTCGAGCACGGTGAGAACCGACTATGATCTGGGCCTGTCGGGAGAGCGCTCGGCCCGCATTTCTGCCGCAGAGCGGCAGGTTCGCTTGGCTGAGCTACAGGTGGAGCAGACCCGCGAAGATCTGCGGCTCAACACCACGACCGACTACTACGCGGTGCAGGAGGCTATTGAGCAGATTCGCATCAATCAGGCCTTTCTAGATGAAGCTGAGCGCAACCTGCGCGATAGCCAGCTGCGTGAAGAGGTTGGGGTGGGCACCCGCTTTGACGTTCTGCGCGCTGAGGTGCAGGTTGCTAATGCCCGCCAAACGCTGACTCAGGCGACCAGCCAGCGGCAAATTTCTCAGCGACAGCTGGCTCGACGACTGAACGTGCCGCCTTCTATCGATCTCACCACTCTGGCCGTCAATATTGTGGGTGCCTGGCCGCTTTCTTTAGAAGAAAGCATTGTCTTGGCTTACCAAAATCGAGCTGAGCTAGAGCAGTTTTTGGTGGAGCGGGAGCTGAATGACGCTCAGCGGCAGGCCAGTCTGGCAGCCGTTCGTCCTAGCTTGGGAGTGTTCGGTCAGTATAGTTTGCAAAGCTTACTCACCTCGTCGACAGGGGCAAGCGCTAGCTTAAATGACGGGTTCTCTCTGGGGGCACAGCTGCGCTGGCGACTTTTTGACGGTGGCGGGGCTAGAGCCAGAGCTCGTCAGAACGAGCTAGATATTGAGACAGACGAGTTTGAGTTTGAGAACGCCCGCAACGATATTCGTATTCAAGTAGAAGAGGCTTACTACACTCTAGTTGCTAACCAGGCCAACATCGACACGGCCTCGGTGGCGGTTAACCAGGCTGAGGAAGCTCTAGAGTTGGCAACTCTGCGGTTTAATGCCGGAGTAGGTACCCAGCTCGACGTGCTGACCGCTACTCGAGAACTGGCTGAGGCTGAGGGCAACTTAGTGACCGCCGTGCTTGACTATAACCGCGCCCTCGCTCGCCTAGAGCGGGCAGTCAGCAACCTAGATAATCCAGAGGATCCTGAGGCGGGACTTTAGGGTTAGACGCCCGCGCCTTTGGTGATGATGGTCTATGGCAGTGCTGTACCTTAAACCCGAACATCTAGGGGCGATCGCCCAGGTGCTCAGCGCAGCCTACCCCCGCGAAGGCTGCGGCCTGCTGCTGGGGCGACGGACGTTTGTCGCCGTTGCCGAGGTCACTGAGGAAACCCAGCGGGCCGTAGCCAGCGTTGTGCCCATGACCAACGCCTGGGAGCCGTCGCTGCTGCCCTACACCGATGCCCAAGGGCAGGGGGCGCAGGACCACAGCCGTCGCGATCGCTACTGGATCGACCCTGCTGATCTGCTGGTGGTACAGCGGTCGGCGCGGCAGCAGGGGCTAGAAATCATCGGCATCTACCACTCTCACCCCGACCATGAGGCGGTGCCCTCGGAGTGCGATCGCGCCCTGGCCTGGCCCGTTTATTCCTACGTGATCGTGTCTATAGTGCAGGGTCAAGTTGCCGATCTTAAAAGCTGGCGGCTTGACGAGCAGGGTCAGTTCCAGCCTGAGTCTGTGAAGATGATTGGATCATCTACCGACAAAGCCCCATTCTTGTCCTAAGCTGAAATGATGTAAAAAACGGTCCTGCCCCAGACCGTTTTTTGTTTTCGCCGTCACAGTTTCTCCGCGGAGACCATGCTCAACCCT
>JBARUP010000067.1:0-3890 GCA_049645805.1 Nodosilinea sp. | reverse complement strand
TGCTCAGGCCGTGGGGGTGCTCCCCTTGAGAAATCAGAGTAAACAGGTCGACCACGTTGACAAAGCGCACCTTCAGGTAGGGAAACTCTTCTCGCAGAATAGCTGTCGCGGCGAGAGACTCTTTAGTCACAACATCGCCGCAGCAGGCCATCACTACGTCAGGAATATCGGGCTCGGTGCCACAGTCATCGTTGCTGGCCCAGTCCCAGATGCCGAGGCCCTTAGTACAGTGCTGCACCGCCTCGTCCATCGTTAGGTACTGGAGGTGGTTCTGCTTGTCGGAGACAATCACGTTGATATAGTCAACGCTGCAAAAGCAGTGGTTGGCCACCGACAGCAGGCAGTTGGCATCGGGAGGGAAGTAAACCCGCACCACGTCGGGGCTTTTGTTGGTCACCAGGTCAATATAGCCGGGGTCCTGATGGCTAAAGCCGTTGTGGTCTTGTCGCCACACCAGCGACGATAGCAGAATGTTGAGCGACGACACCGATCGCCGCCAGGGCACGTGGTTTTTACAAATATCGAGCCACTTGGCGTGCTGGTTAAACATTGAGCTAACCACGTGGGCGAAGGCTTCGTAGGAATGAAACAGGCCGTGGCGACCGGTCAGCAGGTAGCCTTCCAGCCAGCCCTGGAGGGTGTGCTCACTGAGCATTTCCATCACCCGACCGTCGCGGGAAAGCTCGCCGCCGTCGAGGTCCTCGGGTAAAAAATCCGCCATCCAAACTTTTTTGGTGACTTCGTAGACTGGGTGCAGCCGGTTCGAAGCGGTTTCGTCTGGCCCCATGAGGCGGAAGTTGGTGGGGTTGTCGCGCATCACGTCGCGCACAAAAATGCCCAGGGCTTGAGTATTCTCAAACTCCACGCTAGCGGGCTGGGGTACATCAATGGCGTACTCGCGAAAGTCAGGCAGCTTCAGCGCCTTGCGCAGCATGCCGCCGTTGGCATGCTGGTTATCGCTCATGCGGCGGTGACCCACCGGAGTCAGCTCCCTAAGCTCAGGAATTAGGCTACCGTTTTCGTCAAACAGTTCCTCAGGGCCGTAACCGCGCATCCATTCTTCGAGCAGACGCAGGTGTTCAGGGTTGCTGTGTATGCCGCCTATGGGCACCTGGTGCGATCGCCAGAACCCCTCAACTTTGTGACCATCTACTTCCTTCGGTCCAGTCCAGCCTTTGGGGGTACGCAGCACAATCATGGGCCAGCGGGGCCGCTCCAGACTACCGCTGACGCGAGCATCTCGCTGAATATCCTTAATCTTGAGCACGCACGCTTCCATCGTCGTCGCCATTTTTTGGTGCACTTCGGCGGGGTCGCTGCCTGCGACAATGTAGGGCGTGTAGCCATGGCCCCTAAACAAGTACTCCAGCTCCTCGTGGGAGATCCGAGACAAGATGCTGGGGTTAGCAATCTTGTAGCCATTCAAATTGAGGATAGGCAGCACCGCCCCGTCGCGGGCTGGATTGATAAACTTGTTAGAGTGCCAAGCGGTAGCTAAAGGGCCAGTCTCGGCCTCGCCGTCGCCGACTACGCAAGCTGCAATCAGATCGGGATTGTCGAGTACGGCCCCGTAGGCGTGGGAGAGACTATAGCCCAGTTCGCCGCCTTCGTGAATAGAACCGGGGGTTTCTGGCGTAACGTGGCTGCCGATGTGGCCCGGGAAAGAAAACTGCTTAAAGAAGCGGCCCATGCCGTCTTCGTCCATGCTCTTGTCGGGATAGATCTCGGCATAGGTGCCTTCTAGGTATACCGGCCCCAGTACCCCTGGTGCACCGTGGCCCGGCCCGGCCACGAAAATCATGTCCAGGTCGTATTTTTTGATCAGCCGGTTGCAGTGAATATACGTAAAACTCAGGGCAGGGGAAGCCCCCCAGTGCCCCAACAGCCGATATTTGACGTGAGCAGGCTGGAGCGGCTCTTTGAGGAGTGGGTTGCTGCGCAAGTAAATCATACCGACTGCGAGATAGTTGCAGGCTCTCCAGTAGGCGTGAATTTTGCGCAGCTCTTCACTAGTCAAAGTCTCAGCTTTAGCGGGGGAAGCAGTTACCATGGCGCTAATTCCGGCAAAAAGGTACTTTTCTCTTAGAGAAAGAAAACAGCGTATTAAGTAAAAATTAAAAGCGATCTTTAAAGGGCTTTGGCTATAGTCTCAGCAGGGCTATTTTGCGTTTGTTCTTTTTGAACAGTATTGAACATACCTAAAGCCCATTTATGACCGCCTAGAATCAATAGAACTGGCTTATGACGAGGATCTGAGCCTAAGTTTCTAAGCTTAATTAGCGTTAGTCTATCGTTTTCATTTTAGATACTAATAGCACTAAGATTTGATAGGCTAGCTGTGTCATAGAGCGAGAAAAAATAGAGCTTGATAGGCTTCAATCAGTGCGTTGCCCCAGAACACTGTCATTACCGCACCAATCGCTAGAAACGGGCCAAAGGGCATAGGCTGACGACGGCTAATCAGCTTAAGAGCGATCGCGCCGCCCCCCACCACAGCTCCCACCACGCAGGCCAAAAATCCGCTTAGCAACATACCCTGCCAGCCCTGCCAGGCTCCCAGCATCGCGGCCAGCTTGGCATCGCCGCCGCCCATTGCTGTCTGCCCTAGCGCCGCCGAGGCAGACAGCGTAATTAGATCAAACAGCCAGATGCCTAGAACCATTCCCACAATGCCGCTCAGCAGGCCTTGCAGCGGGCCAGGCCAGGGCTCGCCCTGCAGCAGCGGTAGGGCAAACTGAACCACCAGTCCTAACAGCAAGCCTGACTGCGTTAGCTCGTTGGGCAGCGTCAGTGTATCAACATCAATCAGGGCTAGAGCTACCAGCCAGCTCAGCAACAGCCAGTGGCCCACCGTTGCCCAGGTCAGGCCAAACAGCCAGAACGTAGCTAAAAACAGCGCCCCGGTAAAAGCTTCAACCAGCGGGTAGCGGGGAGAAATAGGGGCACGGCAGTAGCGGCAGCGGCCCTTGAGCCACAGCCAGCCCAGCACCGGCACGTTGTCTCGAGGAGCAAGCCGAGTGTGGCACTGGGGACAGCGCGAGGGGGGGTGCAGCAGCGACAGCCCTGCCGGTAGGCGGTAGATAACCACGTTGAGAAAGCTGCCTACAGCGGCACCAAACACAAATACAAGAGCAGAAGTGATAAGGGCATCCATGGGCGTAGAACAGATCGTGGAAGATGGAGACTAAAAATGATACAGCCGGGTTGTAGCCGATGGCTTCAGGATGCGCCAACCTTGAGGGGGCAAGCGATCGCGCGCTGCGATCGCCCCTAGAATCAAGGGCAGCAGCTTTCTAATCAATTCTATGTCTTCAGACGCTACGCCTTTCTCACCCGAAACCCAGGCTGTTCACAGCGGCAGAGCTATCGACCCCGCTACAGGGGCAATCACCGCGCCCATTCATCTATCGACTACCTTCGAGCGCGACGCCGACGGCAGCTACCCCAAGGGCTACGTCTACGGTCGCAGCGGCAACCCCAACCGCGACGCCCTCGAAACCGCTTTAACCACCCTAGAACACGGGGCAGAAACAGCCACCTTTGCCTCAGGCTCTGCGGCCACCTTTAGCCTGCTGCAAGCCCTCAGCCCAAGCGATCACGTGATTGCGCCCCAGAGCGTTTATTTTGGCGTGCAGCAGATGCTGAGCAACATCTTTGCCCCCTGGGGACTGAGCTATACCTTAGTCGATACAACGGACCTAGCGGCGGTGGCCGAGGCGCTGCGACCCAACACGCGCCTGGTGCTAATCGAAACGCCGTCGAACCCGCAGCTGGCGCTCACCGACATTCAGGCGGTAGCCGATCTGGCCCACCAGGCCGACGCCTACCTGGCCTGCGACAACACAATCGCCTCTCCGGTGCTGCAAACCCCGCTGACGCTGGGAGCCGAC
>JBARUP010000066.1:0-8714 GCA_049645805.1 Nodosilinea sp. | reverse complement strand
CTGCCGTCTTCTTCGCCTGCGTGATGCAGACTTTCTGAAGCTCAGCAGAGCTGGGCAGCTTCTCTGATTGTCGGCACAATGCCAGCGCATCATTCCACACCACCCGGCAACAGCCAAAGAGCCTAGCGAGGTCTTGGCGCTGTTGGTCGGTGGGGTAGATTCTGTACTGATATCGTGCTTTCATGGAATCATTGTATCGCATATCGCAACACGATGGCCAACGTAAACATCAGGCTGCCTGCCTCTGAAAAGGAGATCCTAAAGGCGTTTTGCACCCAGGAGGGGAGGACGGAGACGGACGTTATCCGGGAGTACGTGAGAAGCTTGATACAGCAATTGAAGTCGCTCTAAAGGGCGGGGCTTGAATCCCATTACTTTTGGTCACAGATTGCCATAGAATCGCTGGAGCAGACAGACTCGCTAAAATAAGAGTGCTCTTCGCCTTCGCCCCCTTCGTATTCGCCATCGTGACCCAGCAACCCCCTGTTCATGACCCTCAGCTTGACCCGTTGACTAGAATGCAGGTGCTGGCGGCTATGGGCGTTACGGCAGTGCTGCTGCTGCTGCTTTCAAAGACATGGCTGTATTTCGACTCGGCAGGGCTGCTACCCCTGCGCCTGTCGCTGCGGGATGGACTGCTGGGACTAGGGCTGGGGCTAGCTATTACCCTAACTAGCGGTATTGTTTATCGGCTGTGGCCCACCTACCGCTACAGTGCTGATACTTACTTAGCCATGGTGCTTCAGCCCCTGCACTGGCCTGATCTGATTTGGCTGGGGCTACTGCCGGGGCTAAGTGAAGAACTACTGTTTCGCGGCGTTATGCTTCCCGCCATTGGCCTAAACACCCTAGGTATAGTGGTGTCGGCAGCTAGCTTTGGGATACTGCACCTGAGTAGTTTGCAGCAGTGGACCTACGTGGTGTGGGCAACAGTCGTCGGTCTGGTACTGGCAGCCGCAGCGGTGCTGACGGGCAATCTGCTGGTGCCAATTGTGGCTCACACGGTGACCAACCTCATCTCTAGCGTCGTGTGGAAGCTGCGTCAGCAGCGCACTCCTGCATGAGCTAGCCCTGTCTAATTACTTTCTTATCGCCTTGGTGCTGGCAGATGCCGACAGAACAGACTTGGTATTACGAACAGGGCGAGGGCGGTCTGCATGCAGTTGTCAGGGATTGTTGGCAATGTCAGCAGAATTCGAGTTTTGGTATACCACAATTCAAAAAATCTGTTTATTCTGTCTAGAGAGCATGGCGCTGGGCGCACCCTCGACTTTGCTTTCGCAGCCCTGCGAGCTAGTTAGATTCTGATTCTTGATCATCATCTTCGTCTACCTGGCCCAAAGATCTTTACGAAGGATCTTTACGGCCAAAGTAATAGACCCCGCAGGCTCTTTGCGAGTTGGCTAATTCCCGCTGAACCTTTAGCCCTGATTGGGATGTGAGCAGTTGTCGATGGATTGCAGCAAAATTCAATTTCAGTATACCGAGCAATTTTCTACGGCTGATTTAGATCAGCTAGTCGAGCTATTTCAGGCGGCGGCGTTCTGGGCCAAAGACCGCACCCAGGCCGATATGGAGACCGCGATCGCCCATAGCTATCCCATTGTTACAGCCTGGGATGGTGAGCGACTGATCGGCTTTACTCGCGCTACCTCTGACGGCGTGTTTCGCGCCACTATCTGGGATGTGGTGATTTCTCCCGACTACCAGGGGGGCGGGTTGGGCCGCAGACTGGTTGAAACGCTGGTGGCCCACCCGCACATGAGCCGGGTGGAGCGGGTGTATCTAATGACGACTCACCAGCAGGGCTTTTACGCGCGCATTGGCTTTGCAGAGAATGCCTCAACCACAATGGTGCTCTACAACAATGCTGAAATCGAAATGCTGCCTCCCCTGGGTCCGCCAGCGGAGATATCAACTGCCACGGTTGGTTAAGAACTTACTCCCCGAGCCACAGCCCCTACGACAAGTAAGGTACGCTACCATTTTGTAGGCAGGGCTCCGGGGTGGAGCCCACATTTATTAGGCCCAATTCAATGCACAAAACCCAGGATCTTCACGTTGTTGAGACTCGCCCCCTTGTCAGTCCGGCGCTGCTGCACCACGAGTTTCCTAAATCTGCTGAGGCGGCGACGCTGGTGGCGGAGGCCCGCGATCGCATTCGTCATATTCTCTACAACGAAGATAGCCGCCTGCTAGTCATTGTTGGCCCCTGCTCGGTACACGACATTGACGCAGCCTACGAGTACGGCCAGAAGCTGGTCAACCTGCGCCACGAGCTGTCGGGTCAGCTCGAAATTATCATGCGGGTCTACTTTGAAAAGCCTCGCACCAACGTCGGCTGGAAGGGACTCATCAACGACCCTCACCTCGACGGTAGCTACGATATCAACACCGGCCTGCGCCTGGCCCGCAAGCTGCTGCTCGACCTAGCTCAGCTGGGGCTACCCGCCGCCACCGAGCTGCTTGACCCCGTCACCCCTCAGTACATCGCCGACCTGATTGCCTGGACGGCGATCGGCGCGCGCACCACCGAAAGCCAAACCCACCGCGAAATGGCTTCGGGCCTCTCTATGCCCATCGGCTTTAAGAACAGCACTGACGGCAGCCTGCCCGCCGCCATGAATGCCATGGTTGCGGCTAGCCGCCCTCACCACTTTTTGGGCATTAACCAGCACGGGCTAGCCAGCATTGTGACCACTACCGGCAACCCCGACGGGCACCTAGTGCTGCGCGGCGGCAAGGGCGGTCCCAATTTCAGCGCCACCCACGTAAACGAGGCTGCCGAAGAGATGGCCAAACTCAAGCTCAACCACCGCATGATGGTCGACTGTAGTCACGCCAACGCCAACAAAGACCACAATCGCCAAACGGCTGTACTCAACGACATCGCCGCTCAGGTGCGCGGTGGCTCGCGCCACATTTTGGGCGTAATGATTGAGAGCCACATACACGCGGGCAATCAATCAATCCCCGACGACCTAAGCCAGCTTAACTATGGCCAGAGCATCACTGATGCCTGCGTCGATTTCGATACTACTGCTGCTATGCTGCGCCAGCTGGCCAGTGCCGTAGAGCCATCGCTGCAAACGGCATCGCTGGGCTAAGTATTGAGGGCTAACCTGTATTTTCCTCTCCTGCGTCATCGCTCACTTCCTCAATACTAGGGCCAAAGGCTTTATAGCTATGCGCCCCTACGAGGAACGTCTGATTTGTGAGTCATATCTGGATCGAGCAATCCCCTGATTGCCCGGTGCCAAACTCAGCGATTGCGCTGAGGTGCATGACGCTGAACCTTAACGGCACCGGTCAAGATCGCCCTATAGCGAGCTGTTTTATGATGGAATAATGCAAAAGCTTACCATCACCCGACCCGACGACTGGCATCTACATCTCCGCGACGGCGCAGCGCTGAAAGCGGTTTTGCCCCACACTGTGCGCCAGTTTGGTCGGGCCATTGTTATGCCGAATTTGAGGCCCCCGGTCCGCTCGGTTGCCGATGCTGCCGCCTACCGCGATCGCATTATCGCCGCCGTTCCGGCAGGTCACCAGTTTGAACCCCTGATGACTCTCTACCTCACCGATAACACCAGCCCCGAAGACATTGTTGCGGCCAAAGCCTCCCAGTTTGTTAAAGCGGTCAAATACTACCCAGCCGGTGCCACCACCAACTCAGACTTCGGCGTAACTGACATTCGCAAGTGCGATCGCGTCTTTGAAGCCATGCAGCAGGTTGACCTACCTCTGCTGCTGCACGGAGAAGTGACCGATCAAGACGTAGATATGTTCGATCGCGAGCGGGTGTTTATTGAGCAATACCTAGTCCCCCTCCGGTCACGATTTCCTAAACTGCGCCTAGTGCTTGAGCACATTACCACCTCAGATGCCGTGCAGTTTGTCCTGGCAACCGACAATGTCGCGGCTACCATCACGCCACAGCATCTGTTGTTTAGCCGCAATATGCTCTTTCAGGGCGGTCTACGCCCCCATTTTTACTGCTTGCCCATTTTGAAACGAGAGCACCATCGCCGGGCGCTTTTGCAGGCCGCCACCTCTGGAAACCCCAAGTTTTTTCTCGGCACCGACAGCGCCCCTCATCCCCGCGATAGCAAAGAAAGCGCCTGCGGCTGCGCGGGCTGCTTTTCGGCGCTGCACGCTCTAGAGCTGTACGCCGAAGCGTTTGAGAGCGTTGATTCACTGAATCAACTTGAAGCTTTTGCCAGCTTCTACGGCCCCGATTTTTACCAGCTTCCGCGCCATACCGAACAGATTACCCTGACCAAAGCAACCTGGCGGATTCCAGATCAGGTGCCCTTTGTGGAATCCGAACTTGTACCTCTATGGGCTGGTCAGGAAATCACCTGGCGAATGGCTTGACGAGATTCTCACAGGCATTGGTTGACCAAACCCATAGCCGCGTGACAGGCCAGGGTGAGCGCAAGTTAGTTAGAGCACCCTTCAGTACAGAGCCCTTCAGCGTCAAACGACAGAGTGCGACCGCTGAGGGGCACATAAACCGGTGCTTCTGTCGCGTCGATAAAAGCAGCAGTTTTGGTATCCGGCAGCAGTTCGCCACCGCTAGTGGCGGCTTCGTTGGCGTGGGAGGCAATCACCCCATTGGGCTGAATCAGCTCATTGATCACGTAGGCCGCTTCCTGGGGGCCAGTGGTAAAGGTGTCGCCGATGTTCATCACCACCAGCTCTGCGCCGTACTGGTTTCTGACCACGGTTTCTTGCTCGGCGGTGACCCCTGTGTCGCCAGAGAGATAAACCACCAGACCATTAGAGAAGGTGATCACATAACCCGTCGGTGGCCCGACGTAGGCGGTGAGCCCAGCAGCGCTGAGGTTCTCGCCCAGCTCGCCTTCGATAAAATCGCCGCTCAGCCCGTTCGAGTGCACGGCTGGAACCGTGGTGATGCTGACGCCGCCGATGGTGCGCGAGGCCCCAAAGCGCACTAGCTGCACCGAGGCTGGGTCGCCGCCTACACCGGCTACTTTGTTAGCTAAAAAGCTGGCCATTTCGCTGCCCACCACGAGACTGGCCCCGTGGCCCACCGCAATGTCAACGCTGTTGGACTGGGGGGTGGTGGCAACATCGGTGGCGGGCTGGGCGCAGGTGCCTTCGTTAACGGCGGCGATACGGCGATCGCCCAAGTGGTCGCCGTGGACATGGCTGACCAGCACAACATCAATATCTCCCAGGCGCGGATCGTCGGTTCCAGCCACGGTTCGCCCTGCGTCGTAGAGAATGCGCAAGCCGTTGGGATCTTCAAAAACCATGGCGCGATCGCGCGAGCAAAACTCACCGTCGTGACTACCTAGGGGAGTAACTTTGACATCGGCAGCGGCGGCAGTAGCTGAGCCGAGCAGCGTCGCAGACAGCAAAATAGGAACGAGCCCGTGGCGCAGCATAGTTAATAATCCTGGATGAATACGCTATTACCTTATCAGCTGCTCAGAGCAAAATACGCTGACTACCTGTTGCGATCGCCCTCTCACTATAAGCAGTGTCAATCTAACTACGGTCTAGAACGATTCACAGTAGGATGGCTCTATGCCAGTCAGGGTAGACTGTTTGACCTAAGGTGATACGGTTCCCTGCTGTATCCCAGGTCGCCACCCGATCACCTCACGCAAAGGTTTACTGCTCCCATGCCCAATGCTCACCACGCCTTTGAGATCGAAGGCCTGCTGGATACCGACAACGGCCATAAGTCCTTTGAAATGCCGGGGGCAAAACCCCACTACAACCCCGATCGCCCCGGTCAGGTGGAGCACATCGCGCTGGACTTGAGCCTCGATTTGGAGCAGAAAATCTGTGAGGGTACCTGTGAAATTCGCATTAACCCCGTGCGCGACGGCGTCGACAGTTTAGCGCTCGATGCGGTGAACCAGCAGATTGAGTCGGTCCACATGGGCGCTGATAAGCAAGACTTTGACTACGACGGCGAACAGCTGCACATCAAGCTAAAGCAGCCCACCGTAGCGGGGCAGAGCTTTACCGTTGCGATCGCCTATCGCCTCACCCAGCCCGAGCGCGGCATCTACTTCATTGGCCCTGACAAGCACTACCCCGACAAGCCCGTGCAGGTGTGGACCCAGGGCGAAGACGAAGACTCCCGCTTCTGGTTTCCCTGCTTCGACTACCCAGGCATGCTCTCCACCTCAGAGATTAAGGTGCGGGTGCCGTTGCAGTACCAGGTGGTTTCCAACGGCGAGCTGGTGGAAACCAAAGAAGACGGCGACCACAAGGTCTACCACTGGCACCAAAAACAGGTCCACCCCACCTATCTAATGGCCCTAGCCGTGGGCGAGTTCGACGTCATTCAAGACCAGTGGCAGGATATCCCCATCACCTACTACGTCGAGAAAGGTCGTCAAGACCAGGGCCAGCTCACCATGGGCAAGACGCCGCGCATGGTGGCCTTCCTGAGCGAAAAGTACGGCTACAAGTACGCCTTTCCTAAATACGCCCAGGTGTGCGCCGCCGACTTTATCTTTGGCGGCATGGAAAACACCTCGGTGACGATCTTGACCGATCGCTGCCTGCTGGATGAACGCGCCGCGATCGACAACCGCAGTGCCGAATCTCTAGTCGTCCACGAGCTAGCCCACCAGTGGTTTGGCGACCTGCTGGTGATTAACCACTGGAGCCACGCCTGGGTAAAAGAGGGCATGGCCACCTACTCCGAGGTGATGTGGACCGAGCAGGAGTACGGGGCCAATGACGCCGCCTACTACCGCCTAGGCGAGGCCCGCAGCTACCTGAGCGAAGACAAAGGCCGCTACCGCCGCCCCATGGTCACCCACGTCTATCGGGAGGCCATTGAACTATACGATCGCCACATCTACGAAAAAGGGGCCTGCGTCTACCACATGATGCGCGCCGAGCTGGGCGATGCCCTGTTCTGGAAGGCCATCCACACCTTTGTGCAAGACAATGCTCACCAAACCGTGGAAACCATCGACCTGCTGCGAGCGATCGACAAAGCCACGGGCCGCAACCTGCGGCCCCTGTTCGACCAGTACGTGCTGCGCGGCGGCCACCCCGACTACAAAGTAGCCTACAGCTGGGACGGTGACAGCAATCTCGCCAAGATCACCATTACTCAAACCCAGGCTAAAGACGGCGACACCAGCAGTACCAGCGGCCTGTTTGATCTTAGAATTCCTATCGGCTTTGGCTATGTGGGCAAAGGAAAGTCCGCTAAAGTCGAGGTCAAGCCCGTCTCCGTGCGTGTTCACGAGCGAGAGCAGGCACTATTCTTTCCGCTAGAGAAAAAGCCCGACTTTATTAGCTTTGACGTGGGCAACCACTATCTTAAGACGGTGGAGTTGGAGTATCCCGTAGCCGAGCTCAAGACCCAGCTTAAGCATGATCCTGACCCTCTATCGCGGATCGAGGCCGCGATCGCCCTAGCTAAAAAAGGCAGTCTCGAAGCCGTCAATGCGCTAACCGAAGCCCTCATCGACGAACCCTTCTGGGGCGTGCGGGTCGAAGTGGCAGAACAGCTGGCGTCGGTGAAGCTCGACCAGGCTGTCGGAGGTGTGCTGCTGGGGCTCCAAGACTCTGAATCCCGCGTGCGCCGCGCCGTGGTAGAAGCCCTAGGCGACATTAAAACTTCTGAGAGCTACAAAGCGCTGAAGACGATTGCCAAAGAAGGCGACCCCAGCTACTACGTCGAAGCCGCCGCTATTCGCTCGCTGGGCAAAGTCGGAGCCGGAGAGCTGGAGGGTAAAGCCAAGGATAAAAAAACCCTAAAGCTGCTGGAGAGCATTCTCAAAGAGCGCCAGGGCTGGAATGAAACGGTCAGGTCGGGCGCGATCGGTGCCCTGAGCCAGTTCAAATCTTCCGGAGATGCGCTAAATCTAGTGTTTAAGTACACCGAACCCGGCATCCCCCAGGCCCTGCGTTTGGCCGCGATTCGCGCCTTGGGAGCGATCTCTAAAGCTCAGAGCAAGCCGAATGTGGAACGGATACTGGACCGGCTGGATGCGATCGCCCACGAAAGCTTCTTCCTCACCCAGGTTTCTGCCGTCTCTGCCCTAGGCAGCATGGAAACCGGACGGGCCATTTCTATTCTGCAAAGTCTGGCCGACCATACCCCCGACGGCCGCGTGCGCCGCCGCGCCGAGGAGACGGTGCAGTCGGTGCAGAAAGCGATCGGCAAAGACAAGGCGGTCGAAAAGCTGCGCCAGGAACTAGATGATCTGAAAAAGTCTAACCAGGACCTTAAGAGCCGCCTAGAAACTCTGGAAGCTAAGGGAAAATAACGTAATCATTGAAGAACTCAAGCAGTAGCTAACACGTGACTACAGGCGGGGCTACTAGCCGCGCAGAAAATATAGGCTAAACTTAGCTCAAGCAAAAATTTAGAGTCACCTGAGTACGCTAGTCGCATGACCGAGAACCAGTTTGATGCTTTTCTTTCCCACAGCAGCAAAGACAAGCCGCTAATTCGGCAGATTCACGAAAAGCTGAGAAATCGCGGCATTTATGCCTGGTTTGACGAAGACAAAATTGTTCCAGGAGACAAGTTTCAAACTGAAATTGGAAAAGCGATCAATACCGTTAGCACGGCGGTTATCTGTATAGGAAAGGAAGATTTAGGCCAATGGCAAGAGCTGGAGTCTGAAGCTTTTGTTAGTTTGAGCATCAGTAAGAGTGTTCGAATAATTCCTGTTTTGCTGCCTGGGGTAGAAGATGTTCCA
>JBARUP010000065.1:0-3875 GCA_049645805.1 Nodosilinea sp. | reverse complement strand
CTCTCCTGCTTATCTTCGGCAACCTGCTTCCAGGCTACCCAGGTGCTGCTTTCGGCGTTGGCAAAAAAGCTCTTAAGGGTTGGCACAATGCCATTGGGGCTTTTCTTTTCGCGATAGACGGTTTTACCGTTTTCGACGACCTCATCGTAGGGTTCGCGATGGTAAAGAATCACCAGGGAAGATTTCATTGTTTATATGCTCCTGACTAAATGCGCGAGACGGCTAATTTGCAGGCTCTGGAGGGGCGTTTACATTGCTTAACAAGCTTATATCACAACGTTGCGCTGGCATCTGTCTAGAGACGTTTCATAGGCCCCACGGTAGATGGCAATAGGACAATTTAGTCTTTCTGGGAGCATAGCACTGATGAGGAGACGAGATTGGTTAGGCTAGGTATATCGAAAGTCTGAAAGTGTCAGGTTTTTGAGGCTGGAGACTTTCCGCACAAGGGCTGGCTCTGTCCGCGCTCGCTATCGCTGCTCCCCTTCTCCTTATGGATAATATGCAGGTTCTTTCTCCCCCAGCCGCTGCCCCAGACTCTGCGTCGGCATCCGCCAGTCAGACCGTAGTGCTCAACGTTAGCGGCATGAAGTGCGCCGGATGCGTGCGCGCCGTAGAAACTCGCTTGGCCCAGGTTAAGGGGGTGCGATCGGCCACGGTGAATCTGGTGACTGAAGTAGCGGTGGTCGAAACCCAGGCCGGAGCGGTGACGGCTGAAGCCCTGGCAGTGCAGGTCACCCAGGCAGGGTTTGAGGCCACCCCCCGCACCACGGGCGACGGCGATGATTTAAGCGCCTGGGTCGAGGCCAAACGCGCGGAGCAGGCGCAGCAGGGGCGGCGGCTGGGGGTAGCGATCGCCCTGCTGATTCTCTCGACCATTGGTCACCTGCACCACTGGGGCTGGCTCACAATTCCGATCCTCAGCAATCTGTGGTTTCACGCCCTCCTGGCTACGGTAACGCTGGCGGGTCCGGCGCGAGGGATCTTGGTCGACGGCTGGGCCGGACTGCGGCGGCTGGCCCCGAATATGAATACTCTAGTAGCGCTGGGCAGCGGCAGCGCCTACTTAGCCAGCGTGGTGGCGCTAGTTTTTCCTGGGCTGGGCTGGGAGTGCTTTTTTGACGAGCCGGTGATGCTGCTGGCGTTCATTTTGCTGGGCCGCACCCTAGAGCAGCGGGCCAGATATCGGGCGGCAGACGCGCTGCGATCGCTGGTCGAGCTTCAGCCCGCTGTCGCCCGACTGATCTCAAACCCCGCCACCGCTGGCGCGGCCCAAACTGGCGTTGAGGTCCCCGCTCGCTGCCTGCAAGCCGGAGAATGGGTGCAGGTGCTGCCCGGCGAAAAGATCCCCGCCGATGGCACGCTGGTTTCGGGACACAGCACCGTCGATGAGTCGATGCTGACCGGCGAGTCAATGCCGGTACTCAAGCAGGCTGGTGATGACGTAACGGCGGGCACGGTGAATCAGTCGGGAGCGATCGCCCTCCAGGTTACCAGCACTGGCCAGAACACCGTGCTGGCCCAGATGATTCGCCTGGTGGAAACCGCCCAGAGCCGCAAGGCCCCGATTCAGCGGCTGGCAGACGTGATTTCGGGCTACTTCACCTACGGGGTGCTGAGCCTGGCGGCGCTGACGTTTTTGTTTTGGTATTTTGTTGGTCTGTCCCTGTGGCCCCAGGTGATGACCTCGGCCCTGGGCATGGCCCACGCGGGTCACACCATGACGGCGACCTCGTCTACGCTGCTAGTGAGTTTAAAGCTGGCGATCGCGGTGATGGTCGTGGCCTGCCCCTGCGCCCTGGGCCTGGCTACCCCCACCGCCATTCTGGTTGGTTCAGGGCTGGGGGCCGAGCGCGGCCTGCTGATGCGCGGCGGCGACATTCTTGAGACCACCCATCATCTCGATACGGTGGTCTTTGACAAGACCGGTACCCTTACCCAAGGCCGACCCGCTGTCACCGAGGTTCAGGTTCTAGAGGAGAGCCTAAGCGAGGCCGATATTTTGCAGCTTGCCGCCACCGTCGAGAGCGGTACCCAGCATCCCCTGGCCCAGGCAGTTTACCGGGCCGCCGTAGACCTAGAGCTGCCGCTGCTTAAGGCCGATGATTTCGATACCCAGCCCGGTCTTGGCGTCGTTGCCCAGGTCACCTGGCAAGGCGACCCACTCCCCTGCGCTCTTGGCAACCAGCGGTGGATGGAGCAGCGGGGGGTAGAGCTGGCTGAAGCGGTGCGCGATCGGGCGGCGGAACTAGCTGGAGCGGGGCAGACGGTGGTGTACGTGGCGCTGGGGGAGCAGGTTGTCGGTATGGTTGCGATCGCCGACCAGCTCCGCCTTGAGGCGATTGATGTCGTCCAGAGTCTGCAAGAGCAGGGCATTCAGGTACGGGTGCTAACGGGCGATCGTCAGGAGGTGGCGGAGGCGATCGCCGTCCAGCTTCACCTCAGCCCCGACCACGTCACCGCCGAGGTTTCGCCCCAGGGCAAAGTTGACGCCATTTGTCAGCTTCAGGCGGAGGGTCACACCGTGGCTCTGGTTGGCGACGGCATTAACGATGCCCCTGCTCTGGCCCAGGCCGATGTGGGTATTAGCCTGCACTCTGGTACCGATATCGCCATGGAAACGGCGGATATCATTCTGATGCAGAACGACCTGACCGGCCTGCTTGACACCCTCACCCTTAGCCGCGCCACGTTTAACAAAATTCGCCAAAACCTGGCCTGGGCCTTTGCCTACAACCTGGTGACGATTCCCCTAGCGGCGGGGGTGCTGCTACCCATCGCCGGGGTCAGCCTCAGCCCAGCGGCGGCGGGCGGCATGATGGCGTTTAGCTCAGTGGCGGTGGTGGTGAACTCGCTTTTGTTGCGTCGGGGGCGCCTCTAGCTCAAACCGCTCCGAACATTACACTCAATCATGAAAGCCGATTCAAAATGACACAGGCACTCGAACAACGAATCTATACCCCTAGAGAGTATCTTGAGCTCGAACTGGCCTCTAAGACTCGCAGCGAATACCGCAGTGGAGCCATTATTCCTATGACTGGAGGTACGCCTGACCATAATGAATTAGCTATCAACCTTGTCTCCCTGCTCAAAGCTGCCCTGCGAGGCAAACCCTACCGGCTGTTTGCCGCCGATCAACGGCTTTGGGTTCCCAATCGCAATCTTTATACCTATCCCGACGTTATGGTTGTCGAAAAGCCTCTCCAGCTTCAAACAGGGCGTACCGACACCGTAATTAATCCCTGCTTTATTGCCGAAGTACTATCTAAATCAACCCAAGATTACGATCGCGGCGAAAAATTCTTTGCTTACCGCACCGTTGGCAGCTTGCGCGAGTATCTCCTCGTCGATCAGTACAGCATTCACGTAGAGCACTATATCAAGACTGCTGCTAATCAATGGCTACTATCAGAATATGATGATCCGGATATCGAATTGTCTCTAAATGCAGCTGAGACACAGATCAAAATTATTGATCTCTATGAAAATATTGATATTGATGGCTTATAAAGCATTGATTTCAATGAATGTCAGCATAGCTAGCATGCTTGAAGCCGAAGACATCGAGATTATTCATAAAGCTGAAGCAGTAAAGGCACATAGTAGTAACGTGAGATTCAGATTTTCATGCTCTGCTAGCTTTTAATATGGTGAGATATGCCCAGGCCGACGACTAATTGCGTTGAGCAGTATCCTGCACTAAACGAGCAAGACAAAACATGAGCTAGACACACTCACTTAGACCTACTGAATAGGGCTTTGCATGCAATAGAACGCTTGTCTACTTGTCCTATTTTTAGGCACCTGGTAGAGTATTACTGTGCATCTCCTCTACATCGCGTTGACCTATGCTAGAAGGTTTAGCTTATCTGCAC
>JBARUP010000064.1:0-6494 GCA_049645805.1 Nodosilinea sp. | reverse complement strand
AGAAGACCGCCAGCGTCTCCCCAGCGGCAGCCGAGGGGAGTATTTTATTTTTTTAGACACTCTGTAATAGTAGGGCTGTTCCCCCAGCGATTTTTGTACAGCAGCGAGGTTATCGGTGGTACCCCTAAAAGACTACAATCCTGCCCAGCGCACGCCCTACGTTACCTATGGACTGATTGCGCTCAACATAGTCATCTTTATCTATGAGCTTAGCCTGCCTACCTACGGCCTTACCAGCTTTTTCCACGCCTGGGCAGTGGTGCCTGAGGAGTTCTCGACCAGCTTGAGCACCGGGGTTTCGGCCATCAATGCAGAAGAGTGGCTAACCGTAATAACGAGCCAGTTTCTCCACGGTGGCTTTTTGCACCTAGCGGGTAACATGCTCTATCTGTGGATCTTTGGCAACAACGTCGAAGACCAGATGGGGCACGGGAGATTTCTGCTGTTTTACCTGCTGTGCGGGGTGCTAGCCAACCTAGCTCAGTGGTTTTTTGCCATGGGTTCAGAAATTCCTTCTCTAGGGGCCAGCGGCGCGATCGCAGGCGTTATGGGTGCCTATATTTTCCGCTTTCCACAGGTGCGGATTCTCACTCTGGTGCCCCTCGGCCCGATTCCTCTACCGCTCAGAATCCCGGCCCTTTTCTACCTCGGCCTGTGGTTTGTGCAGCAGGCCATGTACGGTGTTGCCAGCCTTGGTGCCCCCGCCATGATCGGCATGGAGGGAGGCGGCATTGCCTACTGGGCCCACGCGGGTGGTTTTGCCATTGGTGCTCTGCTGGGGCCGCTGTTTGGGTTGTTTAGCCAGCCCGACGCGGTCGCTACGGTTGAGAGTCCAGGGGTGGAATAGACGGCTCAGGGGGCTCACTTAGTCCGAAAACCGCCAAACGCTCAGCTGCTGCGTACGTGGCTCAAAAATTGCCGCAAAGCTGAAAACTTGTTACATTAGTTTACAAGCGCGTAGCATAAAGCAACACGGCGGTTTTCTCTGGCCCGCGATCGCTCCCCTAGAAGCGTGAGTCGTAATGAGCCAGTGTGGCTGAGGCAGTTTTGGATGAGCGAAGACCCAATGAATAGCCAGTCCACAACCGTGATGGATCAGGTTTTAGATCTGTACGCTAGCGGGTGTCGTGATTTCAGCCATCTTGACTGCCGTGAAGCCTGGATGCCAGGTATAGAGCTACCCAGCGTCAACTTGAGCCTGGCCAATTTCGGGTCGGCCAACCTTCATCAGTCTGTGCTGAAGGACTCCAATCTGAATGGCTGCAATCTGTGGCGGGCCAACCTGCGGCGGGCCAACCTGGAGGGAGCTAGTCTGGTCCGCACGGTGCTGATTCGGGCTGAACTCAGCCGCGCTAATCTAGCTGGGGTTGACCTGCGCTCTAGCGACCTGCGCCTGGCGACGCTGCGCCAGAGCAGCCTGCGTGAGGCCGACCTGCGTAACGCTAACCTCAGCTATGCTGACCTGCGCGGGGTTGACCTGACTGGAGCCGATCTGCGTGGGGCCGATCTGACTGGAGCAAACCTGCGTCGAGCTAGTTTAGCGATCGCGCAGCTAGAGGGCGCTCGCCTCGATCGCGCCTGGCTTGATCAAGCCGCCCCCCCTCACTCCGAGCTATCACCCACCTGCTAGCGCTCTTGCCTTGGCATCAGCCCGCTAGGGCGCGCCGCAGGTGTCCCTCGTGCTTGATTAGCCGCTCGGCTGCATCTTTAGCCTCTAGACCGCCAAGGTGCATCATCAGCGCCAGCTTCACCTGCTGACTGCTGCGATCGAGCAGGTCAGCGGCGGCTTCGCGATCTAAGTCGGTGAGGTCGCAGAGAATGCGCAGGGCGCGATCGCGCAGTTTAGTGTTAGTTACCGCCACATCCACCATCCGGTTGCCGTAGACTTTGCCTAAACGCACCATGGCCCCGGTGGAGAGAATATTGAGGACCATTTTGGTGACGGTACCGGCCTTGAGCCGAGTAGACCCGGCCAGCAGCTCTGGCCCTACCAGCAGGCGCACGTCAATGTCGGCATCAGAGGGCACCTGATCGGCGGGGACACAGGCGATCATGACCGTGGTGGCTCCCCGCTGACGGGCGGCGGCGATCGCGCCCCGCACGTAGGGTGTTGTGCCTCCAGCGGTGATACCCACGACTACATCCTGGGGCTGAACCGCGCGCTCTGCGATCGCCGCCGCCCCGTCTTCTGCGATATCCTCCAGTCCTTCAGAGCTTTTGACCAGCGCCCCGGCACCGCCAGCAATGATGCCCTGCACTAGCTCAGGGGGGGTGCAGAACGTCGGTGGGCACTCCGCTGCATCCAGTACGCCCAGGCGTCCGCTGGTGCCTGCGCCTACGTAAAACAGCCGACCGCTCTGAGCTAGGGCGGTCGCGGCAGCGTCGATGGCGGCGGCTATGGGCTGGCGGGCACCCGCGATCGCATCTAGGGTGCACTGATCTTCGCGGTTAAACAGGTCGACAAGTTCCAGGCTGTCGAGCTGATCGAGCTGGGCGCTGCGGGGGTTGGCCTGCTCGGTAAGTAAGTGACCGCGATCGACGGGGTCTGCGGACGGAGGGGTGGATGAACTAGCGGGCATGGACAAGCATCCCAAGGGCAACTAACACTCCCGCTAATGTAGAGGATGACGCGCCTAGCGCACAAACCGAATGGCCGCGTCGCCCTAGCGAACTTGGATAATGAGGGTAGACAGAGACATGGCGCGGCGAGCCTAAAGCAGTTTCTCAAGCTGCTGACGCATGCGATCGAGTTCAGCCTGGGAGATACCGGTAGCTCCGGTAGCGTCTTCTGGGGGCTGGGGAGCAGGCTGAGCCTCAGAACTTGGCCCAGGCTTATCAGGGTCCCAGAGGTGTTCTTCTAGGTTGTGGTCAGGGGGCACCGCCAGCGTGCCCTCAGGAACTAGCCGACAGCCGTAGCTGACCGATTCACAAAATTCTTCGATCTCAGCTTGCTCAAACCCCTCGACTGTGGCTTCTGGAAAGTCTTGAGCTTCGAGCATAAGCGCGTAGCGGAGGGCATCGTCCTTGTGCTCAAACATCAAAATTAGAGTCTGCCCACTAACGGTTTCGGCATGGATACCCTCATTATCGGTGCGGGCGTTGAACAACAGCACGTACACCACCATAGGCCCATCTCACAAACGGCATTACTTGTTTACTCTAGCGGGCGATCGCAGCGCGAACAAAGTTGCTTTGGCCACCGTCATAGAAGCTAAAGACCGGTAGCGGCGTAGGTATAGCCCTCCCCGGTCGAGAAATTAATCGGTTCATTGCAGACTGTAGGCAGAAGTGAGGGAGTTCATTACTATGTTGGGTGTTCTGTGGTGGCGTAAACGGGTATGAGCCCTTCTCAAGAATCAGAGCCTGCTCAGGAGCCAGAGCCTTCTCAGGAGCCAGCGGGCGGTGGCCGGCCCTGGCTGACATCGGCCTTGATCGTCGGGTCTGGGCTGCTGGTGCTGGGGGCAAGCACGGTGCTGGGCGGCTGGCTATGGAGCCGCAATAATCTAATTCCCTGGCTGTCAGAGGAGCTTTCAGAAACTCTAAACCGTCCCGTAGAGCTGGGATCTTTAGAACAGATTGGCCTGACTGGCGTACGGGTGGGGCCTTCCAAAATTCCAGCCACACCAACAGATCCAGATTCTTTAGCCCTAGATGCGATAGAGCTGCGGTTTAGCCTGCTTGATCTGTGGCGACGAGAGCTGCCCCTCAGCCTTACCCTAGACCAGGGGGAGCTTTACCTGGAGCAAGACGCCGACGGGCAGTGGTTTAACCTCGACATCGACCTGCCGGAGCAAGATCCAGACCGAGATCCCTTTATCGAGGCTAGCCTCGACACGATCAATGTCAAGAACGGGCAGCTTACGATGGTGCCCTACGTCAAGGGAGATGCCGATCCGGTGCGGGTCGCGATCGCCGATATCGACGGGCAGCTTCAGTTCAGCAAGGCATTTATTGACGTTTCTGAGGATCCAAATTCCCCCCTCGAAACCCGTCAGCTTGACCTAGCCCTGAGCGGCAACTCCGTTCAGGGGGGCAGCATTGATATCAAAGGTGCCGTCCTGCTGCCGCCACCCCAGGATTCTACTGCTGTTGCTGATGCCACCGATGTGCCTGGCCCGGGCCTCAAAGCCAACATTACCCTGCGTACCCAGAAGGCCCGAACGACTGACATCATGCCCCTGGTCGATTCTTTCTTAGAGAATCCCCTGCCCGTCCAGTTTCCTACCGGCGTTATCAGCGGCCAAGTCGATGTCGACTCCGGCGGCGGTGTTCCGCCTACCTTTAGAGGCACGGCTCGGGTAGAAGAAGGCTCCGTCATTACTAGGGGGCTACCGGGGACTCTCAAAGATCTTCAGGGTGACGTGCGGTTTCAGGGCCGGACGATTGAATTTGAGGCAGTCACCGCTAGCCTGGGAAACCTGACGGCGAAAGCGGGCGGCACCCTCGATCTCGACAGTGGCTATAACTTTAGCGGTCAGGTGAATCGCTTTACGCTGGAGCAAGCTGCTGAGCTATTCGATGTGACGCCGCCGGTACCTACAGGCGGTGCTTTCATCGCTAATGTCACAATGACCGGGCCGCTGCGGCGTCCCGTTATTACGACCGATCTCATTGCTCAGGGGCCGGTCACAATCGATCAGGTTGCCTTTGCAGCGGTTGAGGTGAACACCACGCTAAAAGGCCGTAGTCTGGTGATTGACGATTTTCAGGCGCTGCCCCAGGCCGGGGGCGTGCTCACCGGCAGCGGGCTTTACGGGTTTGGCCAGCCAGCGCAGCTGTCTCTCTCGCTCAGCGGCGATCGCCTGCCCGCCGATGCCATTGGTCGGCTCTATGGTTTGCCAGAGTCTGTTGCCCTAGGGCCGGTGTCTCTAGAGGCAAAGGTCAGCGGGCCGATTAACCAGCTTGTGGGCGATGCCAGCTGGCGAGCTCCGGCTGGCGACTACCCGGCCCGAGGCTACGTTCGTCTGGCCGACAACACTCTGCGCTTTACCGATACGTTTGTGCAGGTAGCCGGGGGTAATGTGGTTGGCATGGGCAGCCTGGAACTGACGAGCCGTCGCTGGGAGTCTACGGTACGGGCCGAAGGGCTGCAACTCAACCAAGTCGGGGCAGCTGTAGACGGGACGGTCAACGGGGTGGCTCAGCTCACGGGCAGCCTCGACGGCGGACTGAACGGCATTCAGGGGCAGGGGGTGGCTCAGGCGGTGCTGGCCGGGGGCACGGTAAACAGCCGCGCTACCCTCGCCGGGGGGCAGTGGGTCGCCGACCTGCGGGGGCAAGACTTGCAGCTAGCTGCCCTTGCTCCTGATCTCCAGGGCACTGCCGAGGGGCGCTTTCAGGTTAGGGGTAGCACCGACAATCTGAGCCTGGCCGGAGTGCGGGGCGAAGGACAGCTAATTTTGTCCGACGGCTTGGCTACAGCCGCATTGCGTGCTCCTCAGCTGGCTTTGGTGCAACAGCCCCTCACCGCTGACCTGGCCTGGAACGGCCAGTCGATCCTGGTGCAGCAGGCCAGCACCGCCGGAGTACAGGCCAGCGGCTTCATTACGCCCCAGCTAGGCGGTCCTGGTGTCGCGATCGCCAACCTCGACCTCAACCTCAATGTCAACGGCTATAGCCTAGCGGCGCTGCCAATTCCAGAGATTATTCCCCTGGCTGGCAGCGCGTCTTTCAGCGGGCGGCTAAGGGGTCGCCCTGGTGCCCTGGCGCTTACGGGCAACGCCTCTCTAGCGGGCTTAACTGCGGGTGATTTAGCTTTTGCTACCCCGCTCAGTGGTCCCGTTTCCTATGCCCAGGGGGGTGCGCTGGCGGTCGATCTGACCGGCGGCGGCGATCGCCTCTATGCCGCCACCCAGGGCAACCGTGACCTCACCTTCGAGGTCCGCAATGGTGAGGCCCTGGCCGCAGGCTACACCCAGGCGGGCACCCTCTATGCCACAGTTGAAAATCTGCCCGTTGGCGACCTCAGGCTGCCCCAGGCTGGTATCAGCGGCATCGGCACCTTTGACGGCTTCATCACCTCCGCCGAGATTGTGGCTGACCTGAGCCGACCTACCGTACAGGCTACGTTCGATATCCGAGATCCCAGCATCAGCTATATTAGGCTGCCTTCAGAAACTGAGGTTGTAGCCATTAATCCCAACGCCCCGGAGCGTTCCCTAGAGGTGACTCGCTACGGTCATCTGCGAGGCACCGTCACCTTTGCCAACAGCGTGGTTAGTCTAGCGGGGGTAGTCCTAGAGTCGGCCTCGGGGCTCACGCGCTACCTAGCCAGCGGCACCTATACTCTGGGTGATACTCCCCAGCTCAATGGCGAGCTAGTGGTGGACAACGGTCAGCTTCAAGAGCTTCTACAGACTCTGCTGATTTTTGAACTCGCCGATTTTCGCCTTAATATCTTTCGCCCGCCCGACTGGTATCGCCCCGCTACCGCCGCCGATGTGGCTTCACTGGAGGAGGTTGAGCAGGCTGGCGATCGCAGCGCCAGCCTGCTC
>JBARUP010000063.1:0-6283 GCA_049645805.1 Nodosilinea sp. | reverse complement strand
CGCTCATCTCTTCTACACCCTCGACCTGCGCGATCTACCTAACTACGAAAACGACCCAGCCACCTCAGCCTGGGCCAATCTGCGCTTTCGACTTCAGGTGCCTTGGGGGCTAGCTCAAATTGCGCCTGCCGCAACTCCACCAGCCCAGCAGAACTCTACAGGAGCTATCTGGCAGCTAGAACCAGGGCAAATAACAACCGTCGATGTTGAGTTCTGGCTGCCCAACGCAGTGGCCCTCGGCACGGTTGGCATCGTGGCCCTGGTTCTGGCGGGTTATGGACTGCGCTACGGACTGAGGCGAAGCGGACTGAGGCGAGGAAGTATTTAAGATCTGCTTGGCAAAGTGGCCAACTTTCGCCAAAGTTGAAGCTCGCCTGGTTAAATAAATCTATCCGAGTCCAGCAGTGGAGGTCGCCTGTGGGAAAATCCCGTGGAGCCCCAAGCTGGGCTTAGTATTGACCCAGCGTTTTTGACCTAGCATTTTGAGGCCACTATGCGGCAGATAAATTTCGTTGTTATTTTTGTAATTGCCCTAGCCCTAGTGCTATTTGGCATTGAAAACACCGAGCCTGTTATTATCCATCTCGCTCCCGGTATGGACGCTGAGGCTCCGCTTTGCGTAGAGCTGATTATAGCGATGGGCATTGGGGCAGTGTTTGCCTGGGTGTTTAGCGTCTGGGCCCAGGTGCAGGGCTACATGTCCTTTGGTAAAGACATGGAGCAGCGGGAAGTACGGATCCAGCAGCTAGAGCAAGACGTACAGCGCTACCGGGTTGAGCTAGAAGAGCAGAGCCTGATGCTGCCTGCGGCTACTGAAGACAACGGCGAGGCGGGGGCGTTTGCCCAGTAGATTACCCAGTAGACTTAACCCTAGTGCTGAGAACCACACGTTAGTCGAACGGTTTTGGCATAGTTCGTTAAGATAGGGCAAATTCTGGTTTTCCCAGACTTACTCGCCTAACCTGCTCGTTCTTAAGGGCTGCCGTGAGGCCGTCGCTGCCTCCACCCATGTCGTCATCTCTGGCCCAAACCGCGATCGCATTTCTCATTGACCTGGCCGATCAGGGCGAGATTGATCCATGGGATGTAAAAGTTATCGACGTCATCGATCGCTTTCTGTCGCTGCTCAAAGCCCAGGCCGAGACCTTAGCTAGCCAGGGGCGCACCCCCTACGAAGCCAACCTTTCAGAGTCGGGGCAGGGGTTTCTCTACGCCTCCATGCTGGTGCTGCTGAAAGCCGATACCATGGTGCGGACCGAGGCCGAAGCCGAAGTCAGCGAGGAAGAGGTGTGGGAGGATGAGCCACCTGACCAGGTGCCGCTACCCCGCAACCTGGAGCGTCACCTGCACCGGCGGGCCGTAGCCCCTACGCCCCAGCGGCGTCAGGTCACCCTGCAAGAGCTGATTCAGCAGCTTGAAACCATGGCTGCAGTCATGGCCGACCACACTCCGCGCCTGCGGGCGCGACGAGCTAGACCTCAGCCCCAGCGTCAGGCGGTGCGCGCGATCGCCCAGCTCGCCCACCAGGAAAACCTTTCGGAAATTGCCGCCGCTTTGGAAGGCTTTCTTGACCAGTACTGGGATGAGTTCGGGGAAGACCTGCTCTGGATCGACTTTGACCTGCTGCTGCACCAGTGGCCTAACTTTAAGCCTGCTGACCTTGACAACCACGACTTTGACACTCCCCAGGCTGAAGCAGTCCATGAGAAGGTAGGGGTCTTTTGGGGGCTACTATTTCTTTCGGCTCAGTCAAAGGTTGAGCTAGCCCAAGACGCCTTCTACGCCGATTTGCGGGTTAGAAATCTCAATCGCGCCCCTTTGACGGAGGCAGACGCCGAACTACCGGCCTTTGTTCTGCCTGACTAAGTCTCGTATACTCTTAAGCTGTCGTCGGCCGCTACCGTTTCGAGGCCGAGCGGGCTATTTTAAAGGGAGTGTAAGAACTCTTTGAAGATGACGACGCGATCATCTCTCGGGTCGGAGGCGCTGTTACCATGGCCGGGTGCGATGGCCTAAGGAACGGACCAAAAGGGCCAGCGCCCTACTGTTGGGCGTTATGACCGGCTTTATCGAAACTGGCCGGGCTATTTCTTAACTCAAAAAAGCTGTGCTGTAAATTTATCTCCCTAATTCATAAGGATCCTAATTAGTATGAAAGCCATGATCTTGGCTGCCGGTAAAGGCACCCGCGTTCGGCCCATCACTTACACGATTCCCAAGCCCATGATTCCGATCATGCAGAAACCAGTGATGGAGTTTTTGCTTGAGCTGCTGCGGCAGCACGGCTTCGACCAAATCATGGTAAATGTCAGCCACTTGGCCAACGAAATCGAGGGCTACTTTCGCGACGGGCAGCGTTTTGGGGTAGAGCTTGCTTACTCCTTTGAGGGCCGGATTGAGGAGAACGGCGAACTCGTCGGCGATGCGATTGGTTCTGCCGGGGGCATGCGAAAAATTCAAGATTTCTCGCCCTTCTTTGACGATACCTTTGTTGTTCTCTGCGGCGACGCGCTGATCGATCTCGACCTCACCGAGGCCGTGCGCCGCCACCGCGAAAAAGGATCAATCGCCACCATTATCACTAAAACGGTTCCCATCAAGCAGGTGCCCAGCTATGGGGTAGTAGTTACTGATGATGCCGGTCAGGTCCAGTCGTTTCAGGAAAAACCCTCGGTTGAAGAGGCGCTCAGTACCGAGATCAATACCGGTATCTACATTTTTGAGCCGCAGGTGTTTGACTATATTCCCTCCGGTGCTTCCTTTGATATTGGCGGCGATCTGCTGCCCAAGCTGGTAGAAGCTGGTGCTCCCTTCTACGGCATTCCTATGGAATTTGAGTGGGTCGATATTGGTAAAGTGCCCGACTACTGGCGCGCCATTCAGGACGTGCTGACCGGAGTCGTGAACCTGGTCGATATTCCGGGCGAAGAGATTCGCCCCGGCGTTTACGCAGGCCTCAACGTCAAGGCCAACTGGGATAAGGTCAATATTGAAGGCCCGGTCTACATCGGCGGTATGACCCACATCGAAGATGGAGCCACTATTATTGGCCCTAGCGCTATTGGCAACAACTGCTCGATCTGCAGCGGGGCAATCGTCGACAAAAGCGTGGTCTTTGAATACTCGCGCATTGGTCCGGGCGTTCGCCTGGTTGACAAGCTGGTGTTTGGTCGCTACTGCGTTGACAAGACCGGCGCTTCTATCGACATGAAGGCCGCCGCCCTTGACTGGCTGATTACCGATACTCGCCAGAAGTTTCCGATCATGCCGCCTGTAGAACATCAGGCTATTGCGGAACTGCTTGGGCAGCATACCTAGGGTTGAACAAGAATAAACACAGGTAAAGGCCTAGGGACGAAGATTATCCCTGGGTCTTTACTGTTTGCGGTGCGATCGCTGCCCTCAATTCAGTAGCCTAGGCCAAGAACTCAAGCAACTGTCTTTTCTGATACAACTACTTCCAGGGCTTTTACTAATTCTTAAGTGGTGTAAAAGCTGTGACAACTACCCATAGGTCGGGGCAACTTATTCTAGATAGCCTGGCTTGAGGGCTGTAGTCTTGCCACTGTGCTGAAGTACTGAAATAGGAAGAGAGTTTTACACGATGAGCGATCGCAACCGTTTTCTGGGCCTGTCGCGACGACAGGTCATGCGAGGACTGCTAGCTTCCTCCGCCTTTGGCCTCACCGCCAAGTTGAGTACCGGCTGCGCCCAGTCGCCCAGCACAGAAGGCGGCGCGTCTGCTGATGGAGACGGGGGCGTAGCTGAAGAGATCGTCGTTGGCTTTATTTACGTTGGCCCTAAAGACGACTTTGGCTACAACCAGGCCCACGCCGAGGGTGCCGCTGCTATGGCGGCCAGTGTGCCCAGCATTCGCCTGGTAGAAGAGGCCAGCGTGCCCGAAACCACAGCGGTCGCTGAGACTATGCGCAGCATGATCGAAATTGACGGGGCTACGGTATTATTTCCGACCTCCTTTGGCTACTTTGACCCCCACATCCTGGCCCTAGCCGAAGAATTTCCAGAGGTGCAATTCTTCCACGCCGGGGGGCTTTACCAAGAGGACGTTCACCCCAAAAACGTAGGCAGCTACTTTGGCTACATTGACGAAGCTCAGTACGTAGCGGGCGTGGTAGCGGCCCACATGAGTGAGGCAGGCAAGCTCGGATTTGTGGCAGCCAAACCCATTCCGCAGCTGCTGCGCAACGTCAACAGCTTTACCCTAGGGGCCAGGTCAATAAACCCCGATGCCACCACCCAAGTGATCTTTACTGGCGACTGGTCGGTACCTGTGAAAGAGGCCGAAGCTACCAACAGCATGGCTGACCAGGGTATCGAGGTGATCACCTGCCACGTCGATAGCCCCAAGGTAGTGATGGAAACCGCCGAGCGACGCGGCATGTTCACATCGGGCTACCACGCCGATCAAAGCCCCCTGGCGCTTGAAGGTTACCTCACCGGGGCAGAGTGGGACTGGTCGAGCATTTACACAGAGCTGGGCCAAGAGTTTATGGCGGGCAAGACTCTGATGGCGGGAAACATTCCTCATATTTTGCGGGGCGGGCTAGCCGAAAACTTTTGCAAGATGTCGCCCTATGGCCCAGCGGTATCTGATGAGGCCATAGCCGCTGGCGATGCCGCTCTAGCCAGCATCAAGTCGGGAGAGGTAGTGATCTATAAGGGACCGCTAAAGACCAACGACGGAACTGAGATACTGCCAGCGGATAAGGAGCTTAAAACCGACGATATTGAACTAGAGAAAATGGACTATTTTGTCGAGGGCGTAATTGGCTCCATTGGCTAGGGCATGACTATGGCAGCTACAACAACCTGGCGACGGTCGATTGAATCGGTGGCGCTGCCCGCAGGGGCAGTGCTAGCCGCTCTGGTAATTTTTGGGGTGTTTTGCGCCCTGGCGGGAGCCAACCCCCTGGCGGTGTACGGTTCTATCTATAAGGCTGCTTTTGGCAGCTGGAGCGCCTGGCAGAATACCCTAATTCGGGCCTCACCGCTGATGCTAACAGCTCTCTGCACGGCCCTGCCCGCCCGCCTGGGGCTGGTCATTATCGGCAACGAGGGGGCGCTGGTAATGGGCGGTTTAGGGGCGCTAATCGTCGCCCTTAACCTGGGGGCAAGTCTGCCCGGTGGACTGGTGCTGTTGGCTATGGCCATAGCCAGCCTAGTGGCAGGCGGCCTGTGGATTATGGCGGCGGGGGCGCTGCGCCACTACCGAGGGGTAAATGAAACCATCAGCAGTCTGCTTCTAAACTATGTCGCGATCGCGCTGATGAACCACCTGGTTCAGGGGCCTATGCGCGACCCAGCCTTTGTCAGCAAGCCCTCCAGCTATGAGATTGACCCGTCGATCTGGCTCGGTACCCTGCCCACTACGCGGGTGCACTGGGGGCTGGTCTATGGCCTGGTAGCCTCTGTACTGGCCTACGTTCTGATTCAGCGCACTACCTTTGGCTTTGCGGCCCGTACCGCCGGGGGCAATGTGCGGGCGGCCCGCATCGCGGGCTTACCGGTAGGCAAGCTCACCCTGGCGGTGTGCTTCTTAGCCGGGTCCTGCGCTGGGCTAGCGGGCATGGTGGAGGTGGCCGCCGTGCAAAAACGGCTGAACGAATCAATCGTGTCGAGCTACGGCTATGCCGGAATCTTGGTGGCCTTTGTGGCCCGCCACAACCCTCGAGCCACAGTGCTAGTGTCGGTGCTGCTGGGGGGCATTTTGGCCTCAGGGGGGATTTTGCAGCGATCGCACGACCTGCCCGACGCCACCGTGCTTGTCTTCCAGGGCATTGTCTTCCTCTGCGTGCTCTACAGTGAGTCGCTCTACGGGCGGCTGGCGTTCTTTCAACGAGAGGCCCGAACCAGTGACGCGGCGGCTTCGGTGTAGGTGAGCAAATAACCAGTATTGGGGTTAAGACATGGCAACCGAAGCACTAGGCTGGTGGGGTGTACCTCTGGGCATTTTGGCGGGCACCCTGCGGGGTAGCGTCCCGTTTTTGCTGGTTAGCCTGGGAGAATGCCTAACTGAAAAGAGCGGCAAAATCAATCTGGGGCTGGAGGGCACCCTGCTGATAGGGGCAATGAGCGCCTACGCCATTTCCTACCTCAGCTCTGGGATAGTCGGCCCAGCTCTAGCTCCCTGGCTGGGCGTGCTGGCGGCAGGAGTCGCGGGTATGGGGCTAGGCGCTCTCCACGGCTGGCTATCGCAGCAGCCCCGCGTCAACGATGTAGCAGTAGGCATCGCCATGATTATCTTGGGCAGCGGGTTGGCCAA
>JBARUP010000062.1:0-12964 GCA_049645805.1 Nodosilinea sp. | reverse complement strand
ATTCCAGCCAATTTCTTACCCTGGACGCCGCTGGCGATCCTGGGCCTCTTTTTTCTGGTTAGGTCGTCGCCTCAGAGTCGCCTGCTGCTGACCTGCGGCTACCCCGCCGTGCTCATGCTGCTGCTTCAGCTGTTCAGCACTAAAACCATCTACTATCCGCTCCAGGTTTATCCCTTTCTGGCACTCTACAGCGGCTACGGGCTCGATCGCATGCTGGCGGCCTGGCAGCGCGATCGCACCCCCATCGCGGCTAAAGCCCTGAGCTGCTTCTACGGCTCCGTAGCTCTTGTCGCCCTGGTCTTTAGCGTGGGACTGCTCACCGGAGCCTGGCTGAGGCTGGGGATCCTGGAGGCTGCGCTCAACGCTGAGCTCTCGATTTATGCTATTCCTGCCCTGGCGGTCAGCCTGCTCTGGCTGGTACATGGGGCCAGCGGCCTGGGCTTTTTGAGCAGGCCGCTGCCGGGGGTTTGGCTCAGCAGCTTACTAATTGGCCCCTGGCTAGCCATTGGTTTGGCGGGCACGGCGGGGCTAATCGGTGACTACAGCGCTGAGGTCAAAGCCTTCTGCCGCCAGCCCGGTATTAGCACCGTCTTAGCGCAAAATTCTGTCAGCGTCGTGCTGCGCGAACAGCCCAGTCGCGAGGATCATCAGACCTGGATCTTAGTGTCGTTCTGCTCATCGCAGTGGGGGCAGCGAGTTGATTCTCTACAGGCGCTAGCGCCGGGAGACTACGCCTGGGTTAGCCCGCCCCTGGCGGCAGACCCTGAGGCTGCTGCTGACTATAAGCAGCTGGGTGTGATTAGAGGCTGGGCTTTGGCGCAAAAGTCACTTCCTGCCGTAGATCTGGAGTGAGCCGCCAATCTCGCGAATCAGCGGGTTGCGGCTAAGCAGGTTGCTCAAGCCATGCACGAAGGAAATCCAGCCGTCGGGAATGCCGGGGTGGAGAAAATCAAAGGGTTTGGTCTGCACCCGCTGGAACCCGTAGCCCTTCAGGCGGCGGGCGATGCGCCAGCGGAAAAAGGCCGTTTCGTCGGGGGAGTTTTGCAGCTTGCGGCCAATGAACTTGACGTTTTTCTCCACCGCAATCTGAGGATTGAGCATATTGGGTTCGGTAAAGAAAAAGTGCCCGCCGGGCTTGAGCACGCGGTACAGCTCGGGCAGCGTGGTGTTCAAGTCGAAGTGGTGCAGCACGGCGTTGCCAACTACAGCGTCAAAGGTGGCGTCCGGGAAAGGCAGCTGGGTAACATCGCCTACCAGGGTTTTAACATTGGGGAAGCCCTCTAGTCTTTGCTGGGCGATCGCCACCTGGCGGGGCGCAATCTCTACAGCGGCAATCTCTGCTCCAGAGCGGGCCAGCCGCAGGGTAAATTCACCGTTACCCGAGCCCGGTTCCAGCACTCGCCTACCGGGGCCAAGGCGACCCTGCTGAATCGCTAGCTTGCCGCGCTCGTCAATGCGTAGCTGACCAGCCTTGGTCACAGAGCCCCACCACACAGCGCCTAGCTCGTCTGCGAGCTGGTCAAAGTGCTCTCGTTCGCGATCGCTGCGACTCCGCATTCTGTCTCCCCATCAAGCCATAACGAGCATATCAGACCGTACCTGACTGCACCTGCCCGGAGCCTATGACTTTCCAGTAAAGCTTCCGTATAGATTTTCGGAACCTCTATCCTATTGACTAAGTAGCTGGGCTAATTCAAATGTAGGATGGGTTGGCGGTAGCGTAACCCATGCGGGCGTTGGGTTTCGTTCCTCAACCGCAACCTACACGGTCTTATATTTGATTGGGTCTTCCTACTTACCGGCACCAAAACATCAAAGTTACGGTCGCTGATGGGCCTAGGTTTTTGTCTAGACCCAGTCGCGCTTGGCCAGCTGAGCGCCAGCGAAACGATGTTGTTCTTCGATTGGCAAGTCCGCTTTAGCAGGGTCAGGGCCTAGACAAATCGTCTAGGCCCTGTGTTTCAGACCTGTGTTTTAGAATTACCGCTCGACTCCAGTCAGGCGATTCCACAGCTCGTAGTCAACCTCGGCCTTGGGCACGATATAGTCGCCCTCGCCAGCAGAGTAGTTGGCCATGCCGGTGTACTCTCGCCGCTCTGGGTCTTTGAGATTGATATACTTCGCGCCCTGCTCCAGCCGCGCTCCGGTCTTTAGAACGGGAATGCGCCGCCGCTCGTCGTCGGAGTAGCCGTCTAGCTGCGATTGCAGCTCGTTGATATCGGCGGCAGTTTGGTCAAACCGATCCGGCTTTTCGCCTTCCATGCCAACGTTGAACCCTGCCGTTGGGTTGGGGTTTAGGTCTTTGTCGTACTCGTCTCTATCTTGGTAGGGCTGTCCCGGTATTTGGGAATGGGTCATGTTGTTCAAACCTTTTGTATCAATGCTGGGCTGGGGGCGATCGCGCGGGCTGCAATCGGGCCTGGCTCGTCTGCCTTTGGGGCAATCGCCCTCAGTACACCCATTTAGGCTACAAAAAACTGGACGATGTATAGCCTGTCCTTTGGAACAAATTGAGTGATTCCAAAGGCACAACTTAGGCTAGCCCCCAGTGCCCCCCATTAGAGTCAGCAAACAGACTCGCCTGCGTTTTTCCACGCCTGCGATCGCCCTTGTGCCGGCTTCTCAATAACTTCTCAGCTGAGGTCAAGGAATTCTATGGAAAAACCAAGGGATAGGTCCAAATTCTTCCTCACCTCTTTAGCATCTATCCATTGGCCATTCTCCAAAATCTCTCTCTATAAAGATGCTGATGCGGGAACCGCCGTTTTAGAGTGAAGCGTTGACATTGGATAACGCTATGGCTGCTGAGAAACCTACCACTCAGATTACTGAGGAACCTACTGATGATCTGTTTCAGCGCTACGACGCGCTGTCTGTAGATGACAAACTGGCGCTGCTTTACTACATCTACGAAGCTATGGGCAGCTCTGTTACTCCAGCGGCACCTGAAGCAGCCGACCCTGAGCTGGCTAAACCGCTGGTTGAAGGGCTGTTTGGCCTCTCAAAAGACGATCAGCTTGAGGTTATGCGTCAGGTCGTGCGGCGCGACAAGAGCGAAGTATCTGAGCAGTACGGTGGTCTTAGCGCCAACAACCAGCTGCTGGTGTGGTTTGGCTGGGCCGAGGCGATGGGCGATCGCATTGTCGGCATGCCCAGTGATTACGAAGCCGCAGGCCCGGTGAGCGGCCTTTTGTCTGATCTAAAAGGTATGGAGTTTGAGTCGCAGATTTCGCTGCTGCGCGAAGCCGCTACCCAGATGGGCTACAGCGTCGTCACCCCACCCCCCACTCAGGCCGAAACTGGTAAAACCGATAGCCTCTAAAACCCGGCAGCGTCCGGGGCCAACGGCACATCGTCTATGCTAGTAGCCAACCCCCCGGCCTAGAAGTCATAGTCCGGGGGGTTGCTCTATCTGCGAAGGCTGAGCCTGCTCGTTAAAGCCCGTTGCCGATCAAATTCGGCTCGGCCCGTCTTGAGAAAGTAGGAGCTAATCCCCGCAATTTCGGCCCCGTCTCCGGTTAGGCATCAGCAGGGCAGGCAAGATAACCAAACCAAGCAGCTTTGCCGAATATCGCATGGGGTAAATTCTCTTCCTAGGGTGACACCAGCATATATCTCTGGGCCAAGCAAGCTTATTCAGTTTTTTGCTGTCATCCCCACACGGGTCGTCCTCTGACCAGAACTCGAAGAATCGCCTAGGTTATAGACCCCGCATCCGGCAAGGACGAGTGGTTAGAGGAACACATTATCCACCTTCTATATGAATCGCAATCATGACTCAGGCTGCAATCTACGTGGGCATTAATATCTCGAAAGCCGTGCTAGATGCTGACATCGAGCGCGATGACGAGCATTTTCAAGTCAGCAATGATGAGGCGGGAGTAGCCCGGTTGATTGAACGTCTCCGGCTCTTAGGAGTAACCCTAGTGGTCTTAGAAGCCACCTGTGGACTAAAGCGATTAGTCGTCTCCACGTTAACCGCTCACGAAGGCCCAGTTGCCTTGGCTAATCCACGCCGCGTGCGGGCTTCTGCAACTACGTTAGGCAAAGCTAAGACCGATGCACATGAGACCTGGCGGCATTAACCACCCAAGCAGAGGCCGTGAGGTGCCCAATATAGTTATCTCGCTGCCAGAAGCGGGTTTGCCCGTTTAAAAAAGTCAGGGTGGCCGTGATGGAATCGGCTTCCTGCTCGATTGAATAACCCCCGATGCACTGGGCACCGGGGGCGGTTTGCTCTTTCCTGGTGCCTGCTACACCATTGAGCCCTATTGCATCATTTTTTGTCTGTGATTTTATGGGAGAGGAGTGCATGGCAAAATTCCAGCATGGAACCTTTGCACTAAAATTCCTATCCCAATCTGTTCCAAAGACACCCAAAAAATGAGCGACCTTCAGTCAAGCCTTGAAAAGAGAAAGCCCCGAAGCCTTTTGCCTCAGGGCTTTTCGCTTGATTTAACTGGATGCCAGGAGGCGGGCTTGAACCGCCGACACGAGGATTTTCAGTCCTCTGCTCTACCAACTGAGCTATCCCGGCAGGGGGCGCAAATCTCAGCGCTCACTTAAGATAGCAAGCTAGGGTTACCCCTGACAAGGCTGCAAGCACAAATACCAGCGCTTGCTACTGAACCTCACGCAGACGAGCCACCTTGAGGTAGAAATCGCCAGCCCCCTGCCCAGCATAGGCCTGCACCCGCACCGTGTAGGAGCCTGACTCCTCAATACGGGCAAAAAGTAAGGAATTGGTGGTGCCGTCGGGGCCGTCGTCGTTTTCGCCCATGGTGACACCATCTTTGTTGATCAAAACCACCAGCGTATCGAACGCTTCAGAGATAACATCAATAGCTACTTGGTCACCAGCCTCAAGATTCACTGTGTAGTCGCGGGCGAAGCCCCCGGAGCCAGTAGGAATATCGCGATCGCTCAGCACATCATTGACTTCCCGCGAGGACGGCAGCGCGATGGGTGTATAGACGGCGGTCTGCGCCCTAGCTGGCAGGGATGCCAGGGCCAGAGTTGTCAAGGCCAAAGGAAGCAGCAGGTGGCGCTGGAGCCGGAGATGAAATTGCATAGATTCTGGAAGAAGGGGAGACAGGTCTGCCAAAAAGCACAAGGCCGTGCTTATTATGGCCTAAAACTCTAATTTGCTTCTAATTTGCTTCGAGAACTAAAAAAGTCTACATATACGTCACACAGGGAGCAGCTTCACCTAATCTGACTACAAACTAAGATTTTGGTTGCGTCGTTCCGTGATTTCGTTGCTACACTCACAGACGACCAATGCCGTAGGTATGCTGCCCTTGTCCATGCTGGAGCGTCGCCACCGTTCACTGCCGCTAAAGCCTAAGACCAGACGCCGACGGCGACGGGCTCCGCAGCGGCGAGCATTGCTAACCATGATCCTGCTCAGCAGCACGCTTTTGCTGGTAGCGTTTCGTGGGGCCAGCGAGTATTGGCGGCAGCCGCTAGAGTTTAGCCAGCGCCCAGTGGGGCAGATTGTTAATCGAGCCGAGGTGGCTACGGGGGTTCGCCAGATTCAAACCGCCAACGGTCGCCCTACCCTTACCCCTTTGCCGCTGGCTGAAGAGGTCTGGACGTGCGAGGTTGTTGTCATTGGCGGCACTCTAGGCGGGGTAGCGGCGGCGTCCCACGCGATGCAGACCGGGGCTACGACTTGCTTAATAGAGCTAACGCCCTGGCTGGGGGGGCAGATTAGTTCCCAGGGGGTGTCGGCTATTGACGAGTCACGAGCAATGCGCTGGCGGCGTAATTTTTCGCCTAGCTGGGAGGCTTTCAAAGCCCTGCTGAAACGTCAGCCGGTATACCTACCGTCGTGGACAGGGCTACCGGACCGGATGCCCATCGACAAGACCAACAGCTGCTGGGTAGGAGAGCTGTGTTTTACGCCTCGAGCTGGGGCTACCGCCGCTGAAATGCTGCTGCGCGAGGCCGCCAAGCGGGCTCCTCAAAGCCGCTGGGCTACTTCGACAGCCTTTAAAGGAGCCGCCTTTGACGCTTCAGGTCGCCATATAACAGCTGTGTACGGCGCGCGCCGCATTCCCTTAGACCCTAACTATGTGCCAACCGGGCGGCTCTCCCAAGAGTTGACGCGATGGTATGCCTGGTCGGACGACGATGTCTACAACAAGATTCCCATTCGCTTGCAGCCTCCCTCCGACCGCTCCATGGTTGTGATCGATGCCACCGATACTGGAGAGCTAGTGGGCTGGGCCAACCTACCCCATCGCCTCGGATCTGACGGTCAGGGGTTTACCGGCGAAGTCAACGCGCCTGCCAAGGACAACCCCGACTGCACCCAGGCCTATACCTACCCCTTTGTGCTGGCTACCCTCAATGACAGAAACGAGAGCTTGAAAGCGCTGCAGCAGGTAGAACCGGTCCTAACTAAGGCCGACCATCGCCGCGAGTTCGATCTGGAAGGATTTCCGTTTTTTAACTTTGGCAGCGTTTTTAACTACCGCCGCATTGTCAGCCAGAAGGCGGGTAGCTCTAACGTCAATCGCACCAAGCTCGGCGAAATGACCTTAATCAACTGGAACAAAGGCAACGACTGGCACTTCATGGACCCGCCCCTAGTGTTTACCGAGGAAAATGTTCGTCTCTCGGGGCAGCAGCAGGACTGGAGAGGGGGGCTATCGACCGAATCGCTCAACTATGGCGAAATTCATGCCCTACAGTTTGCCCAGTGGCTGCTTGAGACCGAATCTACTTCAAAGCTGCCGCTTGCCTTTTTGCGCGGTAGCTCCTCGCCTTTGGGTACCCAGTCGGGTCTGAGCATGGTTCCCTACATTCGTGAAGGGCGGCGAATTCTGGGTCGCCCTGCCTACGGGCAAGACAGCTTTATGGCAGTTGAGGCCGACCTGCGCGAAGATATGACCGGAGGCCGGGACTTTAGGGCTACCGCCGTCGCTCTGGCCCACTACGATATCGACATCCACGGCTGCCGCTATCGGTCTGGGCAGCCTTCCTATGAAGCGGCAGGGTCTAGCATTAAAGAATACGTGGTGCGGCCCCTGCAAATTCCCTTGGAGGCGCTGGTGCCCCAGGGGGTTGATAATGTGCTGATTGGGGGGAAGAGCATGGCTGTTACCCATATTGTCAATGGTGTCACGCGGGTGCACTACGGCGAATGGAGCGTTGGCGGCGCGGCGGGGGCCACCGCAGGCTGGCTGCTGCGCTATGGCAAACCCTACGACCTAACTCCAGCCCAGATTGTGGTGACGGGGCAAATGCCCGCACTACAGGCGTTTTTAATTGAGCAGGGCCTGAAGTTTACCTGGTAGCGATCGCCTGCCTAGTTGCTTCTGTTTGCCATATTCTAAAGACTGCTGGCCCAGCCAGGTGTTTACGTAGAGGATAATCGATGGCAGAGTGGATGCGCCGCAGGCCGTGGTGGAAAATGGGGCAGCGATCGCTAGCCCTGAGCCTACTGCTGATTTTAACCAGCTGTGCCATCCCTCAGATCAAGGCAGAAGACCGCCTGTTTTTGCCGGTCACCGTTGAGCTGCTTGATGTCTACACCCTGCCACCCCAGGACTTTGAGGGCACTCAAGTGGGTGGCCTGTCGGCGCTGGCCTACGATCGCCCCCGCGATCTGCTCTACGCCCTCTCCGACGATCGCGGCCGCTTTGGCCCGGCTCGCTTTTACACGCTCAGTCTGTCGCTAAGTCTAAGCACCGGGAGCGAGAGCCCCCGGTTCGACAGCGTTGACGTCAGAGCCTCTACAACCCTGCTAGATGCTGCCGGTAGCCCCTATCCCCAGGGCAGTATTGACCCGGAGGGTTTGGCCCTGTCTCCCCGCGACACGCTCTTTATTAGCAGTGAGGGGGACGCAAAGCAGAACGCGCCGCCGTTTATCGGTGAGTTTGACCGCCAGACGGGCCGCGCGATCGCGGCTCTGCCCCTGCCGGAGCGATACCTGCCCGACTCCCCCGACCTGCCCACGCGGGGGAATCAAAACAACCTTGGTCTAGAGTCTCTAGCGGTGACCGGCTCCTCCAGCGGCGCAGGCATGGTTGAGCCGTTTCGCCTCTTTGCCGCTACCGAGTCGGCCCTAGTGCAAGACTACAACGACGACCCCAGCCAGCCCCTCAGCAGCCGCTTTCTGCACTATCTAATCGGCGAAGACCAGGTAACGCTGATTTCTGAACACAGCTACCCTCTCGATCTCGAACCCTCAGGAGCCGTGGCCAATGGCCTTACGGAGCTGCTGCCGATTGGCCCTGGCGGTCACTTTTTGGCCCTCGAGCGCGCCTACGGCCTGCGCGGTCTACAGATAAAGCTCTACCAGTTAGCTACCGGCGGCGCTACCGATACCTCAGCGATTCCCAGCCTGGTGGGCGCGACGGGGATATCGCCCATTCGCAAGCAGCTGGTGCTTGACTTTGCCGACACGCCGCTAGCCGTCGACAACCTGGAGGGCATGACCCTGGGGCCACGCCTGCCCGACGGCAGCCAGAGCCTGCTGTTGGTCAGCGACAACAACTTTGAGGGCGATCGCGCTACCCAGCTCATTCTGCTGCGCCTGACGCTGTAGCCACCGCCTAGACTGCGGGCGTTACTCTACCCGCTCCGCCAGCTCTAGCCAGCGTTCGGTAGAGCTATCGATGGTTGCCGTTAGTTCTCCCAGCCGGTCTGAAAGCTTGGCGACTTCGGCGTAGTCAGCGGGCGGGCTGCCGTAGAGCTGCTTTTCTAAAGCTTCTTTCTCGGCTTCTAGCTGAGGAATGTGCAGTTCTAGCTGCTCGTACTCATGCTTCTCTTTATAGGACAGTTTTTTGGGTTTGGCCCCAGGCGACTCTACCTTAGCCGCCGCCTGAGCAGACAGGCCACCTGAAGATTTGCTAGCTGCCGGTGACTCGACCGATGACTTGTCAATCGATGTCTTGGCATTAGAAGCCGCTTTGTAGTCTAAATACACCGAGTAGTTGCCGGGGTACTGGCGCAGTACGCCGCTGCCTTCAAAAGCAAAGATTGTGTTAACGGTGCGATCGAGAAAGTAGCGATCGTGGGAGACCACAATTACGCAGCCGTTAAACTCTTCTAGGTACTCCTCCAGCACGCTGAGGGTCTGCACGTCGAGATCGTTGGTAGGCTCGTCTAGAATCAGCAGGTTAGGGGCGGCAAGCAGCACCCGCAGCAAAAACAGCCGCCGCCGCTCGCCGCCGGAGAGTTTTTCGAGCGGGGCGTACTGCTGGTTAGAGGTAAACAGAAACCGCTCTAGCATCTGAGAGGCCGTGATCACGCTGCCGTCGCTGGTGGTAACTAGCTCGGCGGTCTCTTTGAGGTACTCAATGACGCGCTGGCTGGGGTTAGCGAACAGGTCTTCAGAATGCTGGTCAAAGTAGCCGACGTGGATGGTAGTGCCTATATCGACGGTGCCGCTGTCGGGCTCGAGCCGTCCGGTAATCACGTTCATTAGAGTTGATTTACCGACGCCGTTGGGGCCAATGATACCGATGCGGTCGTCGGGGGCAAAGGCGTAGGTAAAGTCTTTGAAGAGCAAGCGATCTTCATAGCTTTTGGAAACGTCCTCCAGCTCAATCACCTTTTTGCCAATGCGGCGACCGACGGTGGAAATATCCACCTTGCCTAAGGCCTGCTTAAAGTCTTTGGCCTGCATATCGCCAATGCGATCAATGCGGGCCTTTTGCTTCGTGCTGCGGGCCTTGGGGCCGCGTTTGAGCCACTCTAGCTCGCGGCGGAGAACTCCAGCGTGCTTCTTTTGCGAACTCACATCGGCAGCTTCAGACAGAGCTTTCTTCTCTAGATAGTAGGAATAGTTACCCGCGTAGCTGTAGAGGTCGCCCCGATCGATCTCAAGAATGCGGTTAGTCACCTGGTCGAGAAAGTAACGATCGTGGGTGATGAGCAGCAGCGCGCCGCGAAACCCGCTTAGGTAGCTTTGCAGCCACTCGACCGATTCGGCATCAAGGTGGTTGGTGGGCTCATCCATCAGCAGGGCATCGGGGTCGGCCAGCAGGGCGGCGGCGATCGCCACTCGCTTGCGATACCCGCCTGAGAGATCTCCGACTTTGGCTTCAAAGTCATCAATGCCGAGTTTGCTAAGAATAGCCTTGGCATTAGTTTCCAAATCCCAGGCATCGGCAGCGGCAATTTTTTCTGACACCGTCGATAGCTTTGTCATTAGGGCATCGGCATCGCCTGTCCCCTGGGCCATGTGGTGGGAAATATCTTCGTACTCGCGAATTAGGGCCATCTGCTCACCCGCGTCGGCGAATACCTGTTCCAGCACGGTGTGATCGGCCTCGAAGTCTGGCTGCTGTGGTAAGTAGACCACCTTGGCTCCGGGGTTAACCCAAAAGTTGCCGCCGTCAAAGGACTCTAGCCCGGCGATCATTTTGAGGAGGGTCGATTTGCCAGAGCCGTTGGTGCCAATTAGGCCCACTTTGTCGCCTTCGTCCAGGCTGAAGCTAGCGTCGCGGAGAATTTCTTTAATACCAAAATCTTTGGTCGCAGAGCGCAGGGTAAACAGAGTCATGGGCTGCCGGGTCGTTAACTCCTAGATCATAGACCCTTGCTCAACGAGTGAGCGGTCTGGCTTCCTTTGACTTCGCCCCGCCGCCTGCTAGGCCTAAGGCTTCTTCTGCCGCTGGTAGATATGCCAGGCGATCGCCCCCAGCCCAACGCTGCCCGCTATCACTAGCAGCGTACCCAGTGCGTCGAAACCCGCCCGACGCATCAGCACTAGGCTTGGCCCAAGGCAGACAATAAATGTTGTCCTTATTAGGCTGCTCTTCAAGTACGGTGGCGAACGCTGGGTAGCGGGCTGGGCGATCGCGCCAGCCCCGTAACCGCACAGCGTATACAAATCGCTTATTTAGCGGTCGAACCTACTGTCGAGTAGCAGATTGCTTGTCCTTTTAACACATTTATGTCGCCTAGGCCATAATCGATACACCCTTTGGCATAAGGCGCTTCTAGCCGTTAATGCATGCTCAGTTTCGCAAACAGGCATTAACAGGTTATGTGTCACTTCCCTGAAAGATAACAGATTAGCTGTCGTATCTCAGCCATTGCTGACTTGCAATCTTTAACAGAATAGGTGTCATGTATTGAGATCGTTTGCGCTCCTAAATCTTCTATGAAATCTCTTTAGCTATTGACGCCCTTGTACGACTTACCGCAGTAGAGGCAGAATCGGAACTTGAGAGAATCAATGGGTTTATGGCAGCCTGAACAGCTATCTTGCAACTCACTCCCACAGGCAAAGCAGTGCTTTGAGCGCGGAGTCGTCTTAGGACGGTTTTGCCGGGAGAACTGTGCGACATTGAACCAGATAGGGACTAAGACGGGACTTGGCGCTGTTTTGGGGCGGTGGGAGAAGTTTCGATTCAATCCGTCTCCAACGGAAACGCAGGTGACGGCGTTGGCATCACTAGCACGCCTAGAGCTAAGGCTGATTAGCCAGATGTTGCCCAGCGAGACTATTCAGATTCGATCGATACGGCTCTGTGCGGCTTGCTACGCTGATGAGCCCTATCACAGGATAGAGTGGCAGCACAAATTCGCTAGCCGGTGCGATCGCCATTTGTTGCGTTTATTTTTAGAGTGCCCTTGCTGCAAGACGAAGTTTCCTATCCCATCTCAGTGGTCTGAAGAAGCGTGTAAGCGTTGTCTGATGCCTTTCGAGGCTATGCAAGCTGTTTAAAAACAAGCCTAGGTAAACATCGCTGCTTTTACCGCGCTGATAGTACTAACCAAGAGATCAACGGCTTGTTCTACATCACTATCAGTGTTGAATTTGCCCAGGCCAATGCGGAGTGCTCCTTCTATGACGGGCTCGGCCAGCTTCATAGCCTGCAAAACGTGGGATGGAGCTTCGACCCCAGAGGAGCATGCAGAGCCAGTGGAAATGGCTATCTGGTGGCGTAGTCTAGCAATGATGGCACTGTTGGGTATGCCGGGTATGGAGATATGGAGATTGCCTGACAGGCGGTTTTGTTGATCTCCATTGATAACTAAGTCAGGAATTTGGGTTTGGAGGAGAGTCTGAAGGCGATCGCGCTTTTTCCCAATCTCAACCTCATCCACCGCCATCCCGATTGCCCGCAGCCGACAGGCTTCACCCAACCCCACAATGCCCGGCAGGTTGAGGGTGCCAGGGCGCAGCCCGCGTTGCTGCCCACCGCCATATAGCAACGGTTCTAGGCGATGGTCTCGACGGACGACGAGAGCCCCAACGCCTTGGGGACCGTAGAGCTTGTGGGCCGACAGGGCCAGCATAGTTATGCCCCACTCGTTGAACTGGATGGGAATTTTGCCTACGGCTTGGGAGGCATCGCAGAGGAAGGGGACTGCGTAGCTTTGGGCGATCGCAGCAATTTTCTCAATGGGGTAAAGGGTGCCGACCTCGTTGTTGGCAGCCATGATGCAGAGCAGGTGAATGCCGCTGGCGCAGGCTTGCTCTAGTTGGCCCAGATCAAGGCGGGCCTGGGTATCGACTGGAATATGGATCAGCTCAATACGCCCCTGCTGGTGGAGGGCGGCGCAGGTGTCAAGGACGGCTTTGTGCTCAACGGTAGAAATGGCGATGCGAGGCTTAGTGCCAGATCGTTCTAGATGATGAACGGTTCCTTGGATTGCGAGATTGAGGCTTTCGGTGGCACCAGAGGTAAAAATGATGTCTCGGGGTGTAGCGCCCACCACGTCGGCAACATAGCGGGTGGCTTGTTTAACGGCGGCTTCGGCGCGATCGCCCCACTCATGATCAATGCTGCTGGCATTGCCAAAGTCGGTGGTCATAGCCTGCAAGACCTTTTTAGCCACTCTTGGGTCAACGGGGGTAGTGGCGTGGTAGTCGAGATAAATCATGTGACAGTAAATTGTCGTCGCTTGTTAAAGATAATGGCTCTGTAGAGGCGTGTGCCCTGCCCTAACTTATTCTAGTGTAGTGATTTGAAAGTTCTGCAACGTACGTCAAGCT
>JBARUP010000061.1:0-6582 GCA_049645805.1 Nodosilinea sp. | reverse complement strand
TGGTCCCGATACTGGTAGACCTCGGCCACCGTGGGGCGAGAGAGCAGGCCGCGCTGGGGGCGAGGATGGCGATCGCCTACCGTTTCGTAGTAAGAATTGAACAAATATCCATAGCCGGGGTGGAACTCCTGGTAGCCAGTCAGATACGGGCGCAGCAAGAAGGTTTCAAAGAACCAGGTGGTGTGAGCCAGATGCCACTTGGGCGGGCTAACGTCGGCCATAGCCTGCACACCGTAGTCTTCAATTTCGAGAGGCTGACACAGCGTTTGGCTGAGGCGGCGTACGGCTTGATAGCTTGTTATCAAGCTAGAATCAGCCGGATTGACCTTTAGAGACGGAGAAATAGGGGAAGAAAGCGTCATTGTTGGGGCTTTTAAGAATGTTGCTGGTTATTGTGACGAATCAGGCCACCGCAAGATTGTGATTACCGCAGAAATGGCCTGAGACCTTGCTGAGAAAGTCTTGCCTCAGCTTGACTCCGGATATTTATCTTAAGCATCCACCCGTAGAACAACATTTGAGTGAGCCTACGGGGACAGAACCCCTCCATAGCCAGTACGGTTCTACTTACCCAAAGGCAAAACGTGGCTTGTTAACTTAGGCACATGGGTTTTAGGAATGACGATAGTCTCCCCTATAGAAGGTAGTAAAGAAGACAAACGTAGTAGCCTTCTGTAATGTGGAGGGGAACACCAACTACATCTAGCTCAATCCGATAAACCCAGGCCGCACTTACTGCCAGCCAATCGAGGTATCCACTGTGAGCAATTCCGGTAAAGCCCAGGATCTTTTCAACGGTCCTAAGGGTTCTGAGCAACCCAATGATCTTATGCAGTACGTCCACAGCATGAGCCCAGAGACTATTTCCCAGCTGTCTAACCCAGCCTCTAGTGAGGTACAGCAGATGATGGAGCACAACATCATCGGTTTACTGGGCGGGCTGCCTTCTCAGCAGTTTGACGTAGAAATCACCACCAGTCGCGAAAGCCTAGGCCGCCTGCTAGCCTCTGCCATGATGAGCGGGTATTTTTTGCGCGGTGCCGAACAGCGCATGGCTTTTGAGCAATCGCTGATGTCGGCGGATTCGGCTTTTGAAGCTGAGTGAGCGCCAGTCAAAGCCCAAACTGGGGGAAGCATGCCCCTGCGCCCTCTCCCCAACATCGCCGTTCTATCGCGCGCGACGCCGAGGGTGCCTACACAACAAGGGCTTTAAGCCCGCATCCATCTTCCTACGGTCCGGTCATGGCGCATCAGCCCTGGCCGGATTTTCCTGCTGAAGCACTGCGGGAAGCGTTGCTGCGCTGGTACGGCGACCAGGGACGCACCTTGCCCTGGCGCAACATCGATAATCCCTACGCCATCTGGGTATCGGAGATGATGCTGCAGCAGACCCAGGTAAAAACAGTGCTGCCCTACTATCACCGCTGGCTGGAGCAGTTTCCTACAGTAGAGACTCTGGCAGCGGCTGACCTGCAAACGGTGCTCAAGGCCTGGGAAGGGCTGGGCTACTACGCCCGCGCCCGCAACCTGCACCGGGCGGCCCAGCATATTATGAGCGAGCACAGCGGCAAAATTCCTGGGGATTTTGAGGCCCTTATCGTGCTGCCCGGCGTCGGCAAAACCACCGCCGGAGGCATTCTCAGCTCGGCGTTTAACCTACCCCACGCTATTCTTGACGGCAACGTGAAGCGGGTGCTGGCCCGCCTGACGGCGCTGCCTGTGCCGCCGGCTAAAGCTCTTAACGACCTTTGGCAGCTCTCTGAACATTTGCTTGACCCTAAGCATCCCCGTGACTTCAACCAGGCGCTGATGGACCTGGGTGCGACCCTCTGCACTCGCCGTCGGCCCCAGTGTCCTCGCTGTCCTTGGCAAGCTCACTGCCAGGCCTATAATCGCAGTATTCAGTCGGAGCTGCCCATGTCAGAAACCAAAGGCCCCTTGCCCCACAAGCACGTTGGCGTTGCCGTGATCTGGAACGACCAGCAGCAAATCTTGATCGATCGCCGTAAGCAGGAGGGGTTGTTAGGCGGTTTGTGGGAGTTCCCCGGCGGCAAGATTGAACCAGGCGAAACGGTGGAAGCCTGCATCGCCAGAGAAATTCAGGAGGAGTTGGGAATCGAGGTTGCGGTGGGCGATCGCCTCTGCACCGTTACCCACGCTTACTCGCACTTCAAGGTCACCCTCAACGTGCACCACTGCAAGCACCTGAGCGGCGAGCCTCAGCCCATTGAGTGCGATGAGGTGCGCTGGGTTACCCTCGACACTATTGAAGAATTTCCCTTCCCCAAGGCAAATATTCAGATTATCGACGCGCTGCGAGCCTACAGGGCAGGGCGAACCCTGCTGGACGTGGCAGAAACTGAGCCGCCAGCCTAAAAAAACTATAGTTTCCGCTCTGTGATTACCCGCACCGCTGAGGCTGAGGTCCAGCAGTCGCTACTCGACGGCGGTGCCTTCAGAAATAGCAAACTCGAAGTCGCGAACGAAGCTCTCAAACTGAGCCATCAGGGCGGGGTCGCGCCAGCCTCGCTTAACCTCTCGCCACATCATGCCCAGCGCCTTTTCAAGGGAGAAAGCAGGCTTGTAGGGGCGAGAATGAGTAAGGGCGTCAAAGACATCAATGAGCTGAAAGATCTGTGCTAGCCGAGGAATATCTGCTCCTACCAGCGCATCGGGGTAGCCGCTGCCGTTCCAGCGCTCGTGGTGATGACGAATGATGGGCAACACGCCCTGCATGGTGCGCAGGGGACGACAGATAGTTTCGCCAATGGCAACATGCTGCTCCATAACGGCTCGCTCGGCCACGGTAAGCGGCCCTGTTTTTAACAGTACGGCATCGGGAATGCCTACTTTACCAATATCGTGGAGGTAGCCCGCCCAAGCCAAATCGCGAATGGAGGGTGGCGTTAGCCCCAGATGTTCGCCAAAGCCGTGGGCTAAGACAACTAGGCGATCGCAGTGATCGCCGGTATTGGGATCGCGGCTTTCGATGGTGCGAGCAAGGGAAAACAAAACCTGCTCAGCATGTTCGAGATCTTCGTTGAGGCGTTTTTGGTGAATCAGCGACTTGACCCGCGCCGATAGCTCCAGCTGATCAAAGGGCTTCGTCAAAAAGTTATCGCCGCCTGCTTCAATGCTTCGTAACCGAGCCTCGCGCTCGTCTAAAGCCGTCACAAAGACCACTGGAATTAGCCGAGTAGCTTCCTTGGCTTTGAGCCGACGGCATACCTCAAAGCCGTCAATGCCAGGTATCATCACATCCAGCAGAATCAGATCGGGCTGGTCCTTATAGATGCGGCTCAGGGCGCTTTGTCCGCAGTGAGCCTGCTCTACCTGGTAACCGTCTACCGACAAGAGCGCTACGGCAGTCGTGCGGCTGTGGGCGTGATCATCAACAACAAGGATGCGGGGCGGCAGCGGGTTTTGGTAGAGCAACGGGTTTCGGCAGAACAACGAATTTTGGGAAAGCACAGCAACAACCTAACTGTAGAGAAACCTGATAGAGAGATACAACCCACAGCCTAGCGAGTCGAGGTGGTTTTCCCGTGTGGGGGCAGCCACCGCTTGCGCCAGCGCGACGTTAGTACTCGACCCAAGAGCGTACCTATGCTTATTCCTGCGCCGCGGCAGGAAGGAGGGCTCAGGGGCCTTTCGACCGGCGAGTCTACCTACACTATTGTCGCTAGTTAACAATCGCAATTGAAGCGATAAGGGATTCAAACCCCAGGCCCTCAGATTTAAAGCGAGAATATAGCCATTAAGAAATACTTTTGTTGCTAAACCGGGAGCTGACATGCTTTTGGGCAGCAGCACCTAATCTTGCAGGAGGTTCTCCATGGTTGTAGCGGCACCAGCGCAAAAACGCCTCACCGTTCAGGTTGAAGCGGTGGCTGAAGACACCACTACCATTCGCTCCCTCGACTGGGATCGCGATCGATTTGACATTGAGTTTGGCCTGCAAAATGGCACCACCTACAACTCATTTATTATTCGCGGCGAGAAGGTAGCTCTAGTTGATACCTCCCATGCTAAGTTCCGCGAGCTATACCTGAAGACGCTAACCGGCGAAATTGACCCCAAGACCATTGACTACCTGGTAATCAGCCACACCGAGCCCGATCACAGCGGCCTAGTACGCGATGTTCTAGAGCTAGCCCCTCAGGCGGTGGTGGTGGGTGCCAAGGTGGCAATTACGTTTCTTGAAGACCTAGTGCACCGCCCCTTCGAGCGACTGATCGTCAAGAACGGGGACACTCTAGAACTGGGCAACGGCCACACTTTGGAGTTTGTCAGCGCTCCCAACCTGCACTGGCCCGACACGATTTTTACCTACGACCACAAGACTGGCGTGCTGTTTACCTGCGACGCCTTTGGCCTGCACTTCTGCAGCGATGCAGCCTACGACGAAAACCTAGAGCTAATCTCCCCTGATTTTCGCTTTTACTACGAGTGTTTGATGGCCCCCAACGCGCGATCGGTGCTGGGAGCCATGAAGCGCATGGATGCCCTACCCCCGGTGAAGATGGTGGCTACTGGCCACGGCCCCCTGCTGCGCTACAACGTGGCGGAGCTCACCGGGCGCTATCAGCGCTGGAGTCAGGAGAAGGCTAAGGCCGAAGACCTAGTGGCTGTGTTCTACGTGTCAGACTACGGGTTCAGCGATCGCATCTCCCAGTCTATTGCCCGAGGCATTACCAAAACCGGCGTTGCTGTCGAGATGATGGACATGCGCTCCGCCGACCCCCAGGAGGTGACGGAGCTGGTAGCCAGGGTCAAGGGCGTGGTCATTGGCATGCCCCCGGCTTCGGGGAGCGGCGCGAAAGAAACCCAGACTACCCTGGGCACTATTCTGGCGGCGGTGCACGGTAAGCAAACCATTGGCCTATTTGAGTCCTACGGCGGTGACGACGAGCCCGTCGATCCGCTGGCCACCAAGTTTCAAGACCTAGAGCTGATCTCAGCCTTTGCCCCCATTCGGATTAAAGATACCCCCTCTGAAGGGCTGTATCAGTCTTGCGAAGAGGCCGGTACCGACCTGGGGCAGGGGCTGGCCCAGGCCGCTAAGCTGAAGAAGCTCAAGTCTCTCGACGCCGATCTGGAGAAAGCTCTAGGTCGCCTCAGCAGCGGCTTGTACATTATTACTGCCCAGAAGGGAGAACTCTCTAGCGCTATGCTGGCCTCCTGGGTCTCGCAGGCTAGCTTTCAACCGCTGGGGTTCACGGTCGCGGTCGCTAAAGACCGCGCCATTGAGTCGTTGACGCAGGTAGGCGACACCTTCGTGCTCAACGTTCTTGAGGAAGGCAATCACCTGAGCTTGATGAAGCACTTTCTAAAGCGGTTTGCCCCCGGTGCCGATCGCTTTGCCGGGGTGCGCACTCGCCCTGCCACCAACGGCTCACCTCTGCTGGCAGATGCTCTAGCCTACCTAGAGTGCGAGGTCACAACCCGTATGGAAGTCAGTGACCACTGGATTGTGTACTGCACCGTGCAAGACGGCAAAGTATCTGACCCTGAGGGCCAAACCGCCGTGCACCACCGCAAAGTGGGCAACTACTACTAGCGAACTAGCTCAACCGATCATTCGCAGCAGCCCCTGCTGCCCCACCAAGACTTCGCGCAGCAGGGTCACGATGCCAACCCAGATTACCGGGGCAATATCGACGCCGCCGATGGGGGGCACCAGCTTGCGCATGGGAACTAGAAACGGCTCGGTGGGCCAGGCGATGAGGGCAAAAGGCAGTCTAGACAGGTCGACCTGGGGGTACCAGGTCAGCACAATGCGAAAGATGAACAGCAGGGTCATGAGTCCTAGCAGCAGGCTCATGCCCAGGTTTAGCACTTGTGTAGCAGCCACAGCTGGCCTCCAAAAAAACGCGTTGCAATTATGTACAATTCTAAGGCCTTGCTCAGCACATTCCTGGGCCAACAGCGGCTAGAGCCGACCTGAACTAGAGCAGCTAGAGTAAAAATAGTGCGATCGCGAGTCGAGCGCTGTGGGCAGGAAGCATAACTTGATCAATAATGATTAGTAACAATTCGTCTAAATCATCATTAGGACAAGGCACATGACACCGTCTTTAACCAACTTCTTGCTGAGCCTTCTGGCTGGGGCCATCATTATTGTTGTACCCGCCACTATTTTTCTGGTGTTTGTCAGCCAGCGCGACAAAATCCAGCGCCAGTAGGTCTTCGGTGTCTTCGGGTTGCATCTGGGGGCACAGCCAGAAGGCTCAGCGGTCGGGAACGCCTAGAGGCTTCCCGATTTTTTCGTTAAGTCCGCTAGAATTAACGTGTTCGGTTGGCAGAGGCGATCGCCTAAAAGGAACTTGTCGTGAATTTTGGTACTCCCGTCCCCCTGCTGCTGGGCATCTTTATGGTCCTCTGCGGCGTAGTCCTATTCTTTCTAGACCGGCTGAAGCCTGGCTATGAGCGCGATTCTGACAAGATCTACGCGATTTTGTTTTTGTTGTCAGGCGTGTTTCTGCTTGGCAATCTGAACATGGACATCATTCTCTCCTTTCAGCAGATGCTGATGGTGGGCATGCTGGTGTCGCTCATGATTCAGAACATAAACTCCAGAAC
>JBARUP010000060.1:0-1818 GCA_049645805.1 Nodosilinea sp. | reverse complement strand
CCACGTTCAAAACATGGGCGGAGTGCTGCAAGACGCCGTTTTTGCCGAGTCGCCCCCGGTGCTCTCACTAGTTACCAAGTTTATGCCCAACTTTGGGTTGAAACAGCTAGCTACCCGCTCAGTCGCGTGGTGGGTGATGAGTGAAGTACTGCCCGATCCAAAGAACCGAGTAGAGGTTAAAAACGGTAAGCTCTACGTCAATTATGCGACCAACAACGCCGAGGCCCACGATCGCCTCGTGTACCGCTGGCTAGACGTGCTGAAGGCGGTCGAAAAAGACAGCCAGTTGTTTTCGCGCTCGGGCCTGCACCCCCGGGGCGAGGTTCCCCTGTCGGTGATGGCCTACCAGTGCGGCACCTGCCGTATGGGCGATGACCCCGCTGCGTCTGTACTGGACATTAACTGCCGCGCCCATGAGCTTGATAACCTCTATGTGGTCGACAGCAGCTTCTTGCCGTCTAGCGCCAGTGTGGGGATAGCCCTGACGGTGATGGCCAATGCTTTACGGGTGGGTGAGCACCTGCTAGAGCGGTTGAGCTAGCCGATGAGCTCCCTGAGATTTATGGCTGAACCGAATCAGTCCTAGGCAAGTATTGAAAGCAGTGATTCTAGACTCGCTCCCTTACTGGCCCATTGCTCTAATCATCACTTCATCCCCCTCGGCTAGACCTAGCTCGGCAGCGCGTCCGGCCCGCAGCTCGATCACCTGGTCAACTAGCTGGCCGCTGGGTCCGTAGGTAGGGCAGGGGTCAGCAGTGCAGGGGGGAACACTGGCCGCGATCGCCTGAATTTTACCCTGATACAGAAACACCATATCCAAAGGTACCGGTACGTTCTTCATCCAAAAACTGACCGGGCGGGCTCGCCCCAGCGGAAACAGCATGCCGCGATCGCTGGGCAAGGCGTCGCGATACATCAGCCCCATAGCCTGCTGCTGAGGAGTAGCGGCTACTTCTAGAAAAATCTCCTCGCCCCCCAGTGTCGTTGTGGCGGTAACGGCTAGCTGTTGACCCCGGTCAGCCATAGGAGCCTCGCTGGTGGTTGGCGTTGACGCTATTTCTGTACCTGGCGAGGGGGGCAATGACGTAGGTGATGTACACCCAGCCCCTAGCACTAGGGTGCTCAGCAGCAGACTCCAGGCCAGGCTCTGTCTTGGCCTGGAAGGCGGCTTTTGAGGAGAATTCAAATAGGACATCGAAGTACCAAGGAACTTAGGGGCGATCGCCCAACCAGGGCCGCTCTATTCTAGTCGGTCTCTGAGCGGATCTAGTCGGTCCCTGAGCGGAGTCGAAGGGACCAACCCACTCACTCACTAGCTCTCCCGCAGCACGTACCCTACGCCCCGCACGGTTTGAATCAACCGCTTGTCGTCTTCGCCGTCGATTTTGAGGCGCAGATAGCGCACGTATACCTCAATCACATTCGATTCGCCAACGAAGTCGTAGCCCCATACGTTTTCAAGGATCTGCTCACGGGGAAGCACCTCACGGGGATGCTCCATTAGATACTTGAGCAGCTCAAACTCCTTCATGGTCAGCTCGATCAGGCGATCGCCCCGCAGGGCATGGCGGTTCTCTAGATCGAGCATCAGGTTGCCAAAGCGCAGGTTTTCAGTTTCACCTGGAACAGTTTTCAGATAAAGCTGCACCATGTTCAAAAACGCATCGGCCCGATAGGGCTTGAGAAAATAGTCGTCTGCCCCGCATTCTAGGCAAGCGACTCGATCTTCTAGACTGTCTTTAGCCATCAGCAGCACAATTGGCGCTTTAAGGCCCTGGTTGCGCAGGGCTTGACACAGCGCTAGCCCCGACTCGCCCC
>JBARUP010000059.1:0-4448 GCA_049645805.1 Nodosilinea sp. | reverse complement strand
ACACAGCAGTGAGCGATCGATATCAACGTAGACGTCGATGGAGCAGACGTCTGGGCCTGTTGACTCTAGTGCTGCTAGGTGGGTGGGGATGTTCCAGCCCCGATGCTGACCCCAGCCCTCGCAGCGTCACTCTGTACCAGAAGTGGGTGCTACAGCCGGGCGATCGCCTAGCCGGGTATCAGGTGCAGAGCGGCCTGGGGGACGTTGCCCTCGATTTACAGGGTAAGCGAGTGTTCATGCCCTTTGATGGGCAGGTGCAGCCCGCCGAGGGCAAGGTTGACCTGTGCGTTGTTTTGTCTAGTCCTGACGTGCCTGCCTATCTATTTCGCGTCTGCGGGCTGCGGCAGGTAAAGCTAGGCGATCGCGCTGAAGGTGACCCCATCGGCAGCGGCGATAATGTAGCCTTTGCAACCCTGCGTCGCCAGGCCGACGGCACCTGGGCCATGGTCGAACCCGCTAAAGAAATGATTGCCCAGTTCTTAGACAAGCCCTAGTTATTCGCATCAAGCCCGTTCGCTTTGAAAATCGATCAGCCTGAGCTATTGCCCTGAATCGAGTGGGGAAAGGTCGCCCTCGTTAGCCGGTGCGCCTGAAGGTGTATCAATATCCAGCAGCCCCGGCAGCGGGTCATCGTCAGGGGCATCTTGCCCCAGGTCGCGCAAAATTGGGGCGGCCTGCTGGGGGGCTTCTAAAAACACCGCCGACAGCACCGCCTGGAGGGTGGGGGCCATGGCAATGCGGTTTTTGTAGACCATGATCACCCGCGTCAGGGTGGGCAGCTGGTTCTGCTCGGCCACCAGATACAGCGGCTCAACGTAGATCAGCGACTGCTCAACCGGTATGACTAGCAGGTTGCCCTGCTGCGCCCGCGACCCCTGGGTGTCCCACAGCGAGATGCGCTGAGAGATTTCGGGATCCTGGTTGATGCGGGCCTCAATCTGCTCGGGGCCAAAGACTAGCTCTTGTTTAGGAAAACGGTAGAGCAGCCGCAGGCCGTAGCGATCGCCGTCTGAGCGGGCTGCTAGCCAGGCGATCAGGTTGTTGCGCTGGGCCGGGGTGAACAGCCGCAGCAGCACAAACTCCTCGGTGTCCTCCTGAGGCAGTTTCATAATCAGATAGTAGGGTTCTACCTTCTGAGACTCGCTGGCGTAGATTTCGCTGGGGGCGCGCCACTGGTCTTCTCGGTTGTAAAACACCTGGGGGTCGGTCATGTGGTAGGTCATCAGCGAGTCAGCCTGCACCGAGAACAAGTCTTGGGGGTAGCGAATGTGGGCGCGCAGGCTGTCGGGCATCGACTCTAGCGACTCAAACATGTCGGGCAGCAGCCGATTCCAGGTTTGAATGATCGGGTCATTGGGCTCAGAAACAAAGAAGCTTACCGACCCGTTGAAGGCATCGACTACCACCTTGACCGAGTTGCGAATGTAGTTGAAGTCGTTGTCGCCAGGGTCGGAGTAGGGGTAGCGTCCGCTGACGGTGTAGGCGTCGATTACCCAATAGAGATAGTTCTCGCCGTTCTGAGAATTGAAGTTTGCGGCAACAAAGTTGGGGTCGCGATCGCGAAACGTATCAAAGTCAATACTCTCAGGGGAGCGGCTGCCGTGGCTGGGGCCGATTCCCCACTGGCTAGAGGCGTCGTCAATGTCAACGGTGACCAGGTAGGGGTCAGTGTCAAAGCGCAGAAAGGGGGCGATCGCCCGCACGCGATCGGCAATGTTGCGGCGAAACAGCAGCCGCGTATCGTCGGTAAAGTCTTTGGTAAACAGCATGCGCCAGTCAAGCAGGTGGCGGGCAAACAGCAGCCGCCGCCAGGAGTTGAGCAGGTTAATGCCGCCCCGACCCAGATACGTCGTGTAGATGTTCTCGTTACCGCTGGGGTAGTCAAGCTCCAGCACCTGGGCGTTGGTCATGATATAGGTGTCCGTCAGCTCACCAAAGTACAGGCGCGGTTCGCCAACCGGAATACTCTGACGCACTTCCTCGCTGCTAGGAATGTTGTCGATACCGCGCACAAAGTAGGTAGGCAGCCCGTCGGGGCCAGCGGTATTCACCGGGCTCATGGTAAACCCATAGCCGTGGGTATAGACCAGGTGCTCGTTGACCCAGGTTTTGGCGATCTCGGGCACCCGCTCGTAGTTTAGCTCTCGGGCCGAAACCATCACCTGGCGACGCTCCGAGCTGCGCTGCTCGTTCAGAATGCTGTAGCGGTCAAAGTCGGCGTCAGTAAACTCGTAATACAGTCGAATCTGCTGGAGCTGGCGGTTGCTTTCTAGCAGCGGGCGCGGATCCCACAGGCGAATATTTTCTAAGGTAAGGTCGTTACTCTCGAGATTCTGGGCCGTCAGTTCGCCGCTGGGGTCAAAAGGCTCTGAATCGATTGCCTCTAGGTCGAAGGCTGCTCGGGTACGATCAATGGAGTTAGTGATGTAGGGCCGCTCTCGCTGAAGCTCATTGGGCTGCACCACCAGCCGCTGCACCACCGTAGGGGCCAGCACCAGGCCCAGCACCGTGAGCACTAAGTAGCCGCAGATGCCTTTAACCAGCAGGCTGGTGCGCCCAAACCCTGCCCACCAGCCCAGCGATTCTCCCTGGGCTGAGGCTGAGGCCGTTTTCATCGGGTTGACGTAGCTCAGCTGCCCCATCTGCCCCCGCAGCAAAAACACCAGCCCCAAAAGCAGGGTGAGGATAGCTAGCGCCCAGCTGACCGGCAGCAGCACGTGGATGTGGGTATAGCCTGCTCCGTATACCACCCCTTCGCGAGAGTAGAGCACCTCATAGCGGCCTAGCCAGTGGCTAAAGCTGGTTGCCAGAAACAGCAGCCCCGCCAGGGTGTATAGATGCCGCTGCTGAGGCAGCGAAAAGCCGTAGAATCGTCCCTGACTGAGGGTGTTTTCTGCTAACAAATAGACCAGATAGACGCTCACCAGGGTGAAAAACAGAGTGCCGATAATCCAAAATTCCAGCAGGTGCAGCACCGGCAGGCGAAAAATGTCGACGGCAATATCTCGGTTGAAGACAGGCTCAACCCGATCGAAGGGAACTGGGTTGAGGGCCAGCAGTACCGAGGGCCACTGTTTGGCTAAAACCAGCCCGTAGCCCAGGCTCATCAACACTGCTGCCAGCCGCCCCAGCTGCCGGGGGTAGATCAGAAACGCCACGGTGCTAATGCCTAGGGCAAGCACTAGCCAAGGCTGGGTAACGAAGATTTGGCCGATAACGGTCAGCAGCTGTAGCTTGGGCCACAGAGGCAGCGGCGTGCTGGAGTCGTAGAGGGTGGTGGACTGCTGCCAAAAGTCTCTGGCAATTTGACCCTGGTAAATGAGCTGCACGCCAACTAAAAAGCTCAGGGTAGTTCCCAGCACCAGCAGGCCGCTGAGCCCCAGGCTGCGGGCTCGAGAAGTGCGATCGCTGGGTGCGTCCAGGCTCTTAGCCCGGTCGGCCAGAGCGAGGTTGCCCCAGGTAAACAGCAGGGTTAGAAAAATCGGGATCAGGCCCAGTCCAAGCTGTGAGCTAAGTCTCAGCCAAAATACCTCTAGGTAATTGACCTCCTGAAACCAGAGACGCTCGGCCTGGAGATTAACCATCGCGTCAAACAAGAGCAGAGTTAGCAGCCCCAGCGCAATGCTCAGCCATCCCCAGCGGGGCAGCCCCCACCGCGATAAATTCTTGGCAATCGCCTTATTCACCATTGGCCGCACGACTAGACAGCTACCCCAGCAATGCCTAGATTGTAGCGCCGCCGTGCCGAGCCACTGTGGCAGGTGTGCAAAGTACCTAGCTGGCCTGCAATGCCAGCGCTGGTACCTCTAGGGCTGTGGGGCGATCGCTTGGTCCGGCTAACGTTCCCAATTACCTGCCGCAGATACCCTTCAACTCCAACCAACCAACTCTCGGTGGTCAGTGTGCATTAGAATTGTTATACAGCAATTATTAAACAAACTTTGCTTAATGATCCTCACCAGCATATATCCACATTGGCTCTGTTTTTCCAGCTCTTGTGAATCCACATTTTTCATAAAAAGTAATTGCTGCATTGTCAGCTACAAGCACGTGCATATGCATTTCCTTATAGCGTTCCTTTAAGATTTCCATGATCCTTTTGCCGATTCCTTGACCTTGATAACCTGGATGAACCAACAGGTGAGGATAATACACTACCAGAAAATTATCTGAAATTGCATTGCCAATCCCAGCTAGTCTTTCGTCATCCCACGCCGAGACAAGCGCATGAGAATTGATTAGTGCTTGATGCAAAATTTGGGGTTTTTGAGCCGAAGACCAACCATTAGACTCGTATATTGGGAGGATTTGCGCGATCTCAATGTCTCGCCGCTCAGAAAAAGTGATCATCTCTATTACGATTGACCGACAGCTTCGTAATGTACAATACTTGGCTCAAACTCAAGCAAAAAAATCGACTCTTCTGACTTCATGGTGATAAGCTTGGC
>JBARUP010000058.1:0-2735 GCA_049645805.1 Nodosilinea sp. | reverse complement strand
CCCTGCCTACGCTGTGCAGCGCTACGGTTAGGCCAGCAGATTGAAATACTTGTTTGTGTTAGAAGACAACCGTAACTGCATCATTGACACCCACGTGCGGGTGTTCTTACCCCAAACCTACGCAGTTGGCAATGCCTGCAAGGTTTACTAGCCACCCCGACGGATAAAGCCCATACCGCGATTTCACCCGTTTACTCCCTAGATAGCCTTGTGGAGTAGCTAGAAGTCCTGAATTTTCTCTCTTTACAGAGACAAGCACCCAAGCATTTTCAGAGAGCTCACGCGTGGCTTTTTCGTGATACTCATGTAGCAAAAAAGTTGTTCACAGGTTTTTCACACGTCAGGGCAGGTAATTCACCGACTAGTCACAATTCCTCTCCGGCTTTAGCCTAAGCTTGTCTGGTGAAAAGGTGCTACGCCCATATTATGGTTCTCCATTTTGTTTATGGGAAGCTACACATAGACTTCTGAGGTTGGTTTTGCCCTGCAACAACTATTTTCAGTTTAGATTTTTGTTGCAGAGCATATATTTGAGCCTTTGACGTGAAACATAGCTAAATTGACTGTTGCCAAACGCATGTTTTTTTAGAGGTAAACTTTTATGAAAGCAGTAATATTTGCAGGTGGTTTAGGAACTCGACTAAGCGAAGAAACTAGCATTCGCCCTAAGCCGATGGTAGAGGTGGGGAATCGGCCTATTCTCTGGCACATTATGAAAACTTACTCGGCCCACGGCATTAATGACTTTGTTATTTGCTGCGGCTACAAAGGCTACATTATCAAGGAATATTTTGCGAACTATTTCTTGCACATGTCAGATGTCACCTTTGACTTGCGCTACAACCAAATGAATGTGCACTCAGGCAATGCTGAACCCTGGAAAGTGACCCTAATTGATACCGGCGAGACTACCATGACTGGTGGTCGCCTCAAACGCGTGCGTGAGCATGTTGGCATGGAAACGTTCTGCCTAACCTATGGTGATGGCGTTAGCAATGTTGATATTACTGAACTCATTAAGTTTCACAAAAGTCAAGACACCTTAGCTACCCTAACGGCAGTGCAACCGCCCGGTCGCTTTGGTGCCATTGCTCTCCAGGAAGATCAAACTCAGATTACTTCTTTTCAAGAAAAGCCCGAGGGCGACGGCGCTTGGATCAACGGTGGCTACTTTGTAGTAGAGCCCCAGGTGATCGATTTTATAGAAGGCGACGAAACTGTTTGGGAGCAAGAGCCGCTTCAGAAGCTAGCCCGCGTCGGTCAGCTGTCTGCCTTTAAGCACGATGGGTTCTGGCAGCCTATGGATACTCTGCGGGACAGGAACCGGCTGGAAGATCTCTGGAGCAACGGGCAGGCTCCCTGGAAGGTGTGGTAGCCCCCTCAACCGATACCTTCAAGCTACAGGCTCGGCAACGTCTTAGGTTAACTTTTCCTTACTTAACAGCATCGTTATGGATCTAAATTTCTGGCACGGTAAGCGGGTATTTTTGACAGGCCATACCGGCTTTAAGGGCAGTTGGCTGGCCCTATGGTTACAGCAGCTGGGTGCAGAAGTAACTGGGTTCGCTACTGCTGCACCGACCCAGCCCAGCCTATTTGAGGCCGCTCAGGTGGCTGATGGCATGACCTCTATCCTAAGCGACGTGAGAGATCTGGCCAGTTTGCAACAGGCGATGGCGACAGCACGGCCAGACGTTGTATTGCACCTAGCGGCGCAGCCCCTAGTGCGCTACTCCTACCAAAACCCGGTAGAAACCTATTCCACCAACGTTATGGGCACGGTGAACTTCCTGGAGGCGGTGCGGCATACCCCCAGCGTTCGGGTGGCGGTTGTTATTACCAGCGATAAGTGCTACGAAAACCGCGAGTGGGTGTGGGGCTACCGAGAAGATGAGGCTATGGGCGGACATGACCCCTATTCAAATAGTAAGGGGTGCGCCGAACTGGTAACAGCCGCCTACCGAGCGTCGTTTTTCCCGGCGGAAACCTACGCTGAACACCAAGTAGCGGTAGCTTCAGTACGTGCAGGCAACGTCATTGGTGGAGGCGATTGGGCCGTAGATCGCCTCATTCCCGACATGATCAAAGCCTTCCATCAGGGGCAATGCGTGCTGATTCGCAATCCTCATGCCATTCGACCTTGGCAGCACGTGCTAGAGCCTTTGGGCGGCTACCTACTGCTAGCCGAGCAGCTCTGGCAGCAGGGAGCGACCTTAGCTAGCGGCTGGAACTTTGGCCCTCAGGACGATGACGCCAGGCCTGTTTCTTGGATCGTAGACCGGCTCACCACGCTTTGGGGAGAGGGAGCTACCTGGGAGCTAGATGCGGGGCCGCACCCCCACGAGGCCCAATATCTCAAGCTCGACTGCTCTAAGGCCAAAGCTCTACTGGGCTGGAATCCGCGCCTTACCTTAGCCGACACCCTAGATTGGATCGTGGAGTTTTACCGTGGCTACTATGGGGGTGAGTCCGCCCAAGCGATCGCCATTGAGCAAATTCACCGCTATCAGCAGCGGGCTAAGGGGGCAGCGACTGCACCGCCGACTGCCGCTGTGCCTGTGGCTATGCCCGTAGCCTAATACAACCCCAACCCCTATGCTATTTAATCCCACGCCCCTAGCCGGGGCCTACACCATCGATATCGACAAGAAAGCTGACGAGCGAGGTTTTTTCGCCCGAGCCTTTTGTGCGGAGGAGATGGCTGGCCAAGGCCTCAAGGGCGGAGTGGTGCAGGC
>JBARUP010000057.1:0-2558 GCA_049645805.1 Nodosilinea sp. | reverse complement strand
ACACCTAAGAGAGCTAGCACGATACCAGTCCACAAGGAGCGATCGCGTACGTCTTTGATGTCTAATGAGCTGCTGGTCATAGGGGAGCCTCGTTTAGGGTTAATTTTTTTCTAACGTAAAGAATCTTCTTCGGGCTGAACAGCGCCGCAGGGTAGAACGTGTCGATGCAACGGGCAGATCCTTTACGGCAGCACTCGTAGCACTAAGCGCTGACTCAGCTGCACAGAGCAAAAACTTCTTCTCCAGAGGTGGGGTGGAGGCCAATGGTTTGGTTTAGTTCCGTCAGGGTCAGCCCTCGTTGCAGGGCCGGAACAAATCCCTGGATCATTTCTGCGGCATCGTCACCAATTAAATGCAGCCCCAGGATTTCTTGGGACTTGGCGTTGACTACCAGCTTGATTAGAGACTTGTGGTCTTCAGGTGCTAGCTGGTAGCGCAGCGGGGTAAATCGTGAGCAGTGCACCTCAATGTCTAGATCGTCATGGTCCCTAGCTTTGGCCTCGCTCCAGCCTACGGTAGCGGCTTCTGGACAGCAGAAGACCGCCGACGGTATCCAGCGGTAGGATACGGACTGGGGCCGATCGGTGAAGAGGGTTTTGGCGGCGGCGACGCCTTCGGCCTTGGCAACGGGAGTCAGCGGCAGGCGATCGGTGCAGTCGCCAACGGCAAAAATAGATGACTGAGACGTGCGGCTGTATTCGTCAACCGCGATCGCTTCTTCTTTAACGTCGACCCCAGCCGCCTCTAGATTTAACCCTTCTAGGTTCGGAGTACGCCCTAGGGCCAGCAGTATTGTATCGGTCTGGAGCGGCTCATCGTGCTTGCCGGAGAGGGCGACGTGAGTACCGCTATCGTCGGTGCGAATCGCCTTGAGCGATGTTTCTGGTAGGATTTCAATGCCCTGGTTGATCAGGCTCTGGTGCAGGGTTTTGCGGATGTCTTGATCAAAACCCGACAGAATCCACTCGTGTTTGTCGATCAAAGTAACGCGGCAGCCTAGAGTAGCAAGGATATCGCTGAATTCTACGCCGATATAACCGCCCCCCACGATCGTGATTTGCTTGGGCAGCGCCTCGAGCTTGAACATATCCCGCGAGGTGAGACCGGTTTCGATGCCGGGCAGATCGAGTTTTGTTGGCTTGCCGCCCGTAGCAATGATGATTTTGTCAGCGCTGATGGTTTGGTCGCCTAGCTCTACCTGATGAGGATCTACAAACCGAGCCGCACTCCTGATGACGGTAATGCCTGCTTTATCCAGTTTAGATTGGTAGGACTGTCGTATCTGCTCTATCTCTTGGTTAACGGCATTTTTAAAGGTAGGCCAGTCGAACTCGCCGCTGAGATTGGCCCAGCCATAGCTCTTGGCTAAACGCTGTTGGCGAGCTACATCGGCGGCATACACCATAAATTTTTTGGGGATGCAGCCTCGATTGACGCAGGTACCTCCAAGAGCGCCGGGGTCGGCGATCGCAACCTTTACGCCACACTCAGCGGCAGCAGTTGCCGCCGCTAGGCCAGCCGAACCGGCACCAATAACCAGTAAGTCGTAGTCAAACATAAGATTTATCTAATTTTTCTAGTCTTTTGGGCTTGGGCGCAGCCCCGTTAGAAGGCCTGTTGCGCTGTACAAAGCTGGACTGTGTCTTCGTAATGCCGCGTAATGCCGCAATTGTCTGACCGGTATTGGAACACCAGCAAGTGTAATTATCCTGCTTGAGACCATAGGCCACGGGCACCATCTTCTCGCTAAGTTGAGGGCGAAGCAGCTTCACCAGCTTAAAGAAAAACCTGACTGTGCTGCTCTGTCGCTGGGCATAAACCGCTGGTTTGATAGGTTTTGTCCCGCTGAATATTCCAGGGCGATAACAGACTTTTTGGTCCTTGGGTAGAAGCCAGCGATCGCTCTATCTGACACCTTTAAAGGGGTATAACGCTATGGAGTAACGGGATGAATCTTTTAATTGTCGGGGCCACTGGAGGCACTGGCCATGAGCTGGTCAAGCAAGCGCTGCATCAGGAGCATACCGTTACTGGGTTCTCTCGCCACGCCAGCAAACTGGCTACCCAATATCCAGCCCTAAAAGTAATCGAAGGAGATGTAGCTGACCAGGCAATTGTGGAGAAGGCCGTAGAGGGTCAAGATGCTGTGCTATCTGCCCTAGGATCGTCAAGCCTAAAACGAAATCCGGCGCTGACAGAAGGCATAAAAAATATCGTCAAGGCGATGAAACAACACCACGTCAAGCGACTGGTATATCAGTCCTCCCTAGGAGTTGGTGATAGCCGAAAGCAGGTTAGCTTTTTGGTGCGGTACATCATTATTCCGCTGGTGCTGCGCAACGCGATCGCCGACCACGAGGACAAAGAGCGCATTATCAGGCAAAGCGACCTAGACTGGGTCATTGTTCGCCCAGCCGGGCTCACCGATGACTCACCCACAGGCGACTATCGCTACGGCGAAACCATCGAGTTTGGGGCCAAAATCGCTCGCGCCGATGTGGCTGACTTTATGCTAAAGCAGGTTGCTGACAACGCCTTCCTACAGAAAACTCCCGGCA
>JBARUP010000056.1:0-2084 GCA_049645805.1 Nodosilinea sp. | reverse complement strand
GTCTGGGGACCAGATTCGAGCTCGCGTTCAGTGGCTTGATTTTCCGGCTGCGCCCAGTTCTTACCTGCTAGTTTCCCTAGAAAACAAAACTCGTTCGGCCCACTCCTCTGCTCTACTAGAGGCAGTACAATACAGCCTTACCCCCCGCGAGCAGGCCGTGTGGGTGCTGCGGCGGGCCAACTGCAGCTACGAAGACATTGCCAAAGAGCTCTACATAACCGTTAATACGGTCAAGCGTCACCTAAAGAATATCTACGCCAAGCGTAGGGAAGTTACTGAGGCAGCCATCAGCTAGTGTCGGCATGGAAGGTTGCAACTTCGCAAGCCGTTCGGAGTTACAAGCGTCTCTCCCTAAACTCTAGCGGCTTGTCGATGCTACAGGCGGCTTAGCTCGCTAGAGTAAAGCTAGAAATAACTCTGATCGCCTGAAGTCGATTCAGGCGATCAGAACTAGCTGTCCCTCAATTTTCGCCCATGCTGCCCAAGGATGACCTGCTCAAATCAGTTGAAAATCGTGCCTGTCTGGCCCGTATTCTAGACCAGGCCGACCAGGCTATTAAGACGTGGGAGATTGTCGTCACTGGCTTTCTATCGCCTCCTGAGCAAGCTGAGGCTAAAGCAGTGCTCCAGCGACTAACTGATGTGCATGCCTTTGCCTGGGGGGGGTATCCCCAGGCCGAGCGGCAGCGGCTAGCGCTGGCCCACACCGATATCCCCCTCGACCAGAGCCACATCCCCCTATCGCTGCTGACGATAGGAGGCAACTTTATGTTTGACCCTGCTGAGCACAGCGACTTTTTAGAGGCGCTGCTGGCCACCAGTCTTCACCAAGATCAGCTCGGCGATGTAATTGTGCTCGGCGAGCGTGGTGCCCAGGCGATCGCCGTACCAGAAATAGCAGATTCCTTAGTCGAATCCCTGACTCAGGTACGCTCTGTCCCTGTCAAAACTCAGCCTCTAGAGTGGGATCAGCTGCGAGTGCGCCCGCCCCGCAAAAAAGACCTCACTACTGTTGAAGCATCACTACGGCTTGATGCCGTAACTTCGGCTGGGTTTGGCATGTCGCGCAGCAAGATGGCCGATTTAATCAGCGGTGGCGATGTACGGGTGAACTGGAAGCCGGTCACGCAGCCTAGCCGTACCCTAGAAACGGGCGACTTGGTAGCTATTCGCGGCAAAGGAAGGCTCGAAATTGGCAATATTGCCGTCACTAAGAAAGAGCGGTACCGAGTCAACCTGACTCGGTACCAATAGCGTCCTAAGAAGCCTTTAGAAGCCACCGCTGGGCTACCAGCCGCCTCTTGGAACTACACCAGCGCAGGCTGCTTGAGACTGTTGAACTGAGCATCTTGTTCAGCCCGCAGCCGGTGGGCCAACAGTCCCGTTGGCTGCTCCACATCGTCGTAGGTAATGACGGCATCCTTAGCGATGTCGCGCTTGAGTCGACATCCCTCGCTTAGCCCCATAGGCAGCAAACGCTGAGTCTGCACAACGCTGGTATTCTCACACTGCCCGTAGGCCAGGTAGCCACCGATGCCGTCTAGGGTTTCCCCAGCCCGCAGGTTGCGCTTGGCGGTGGTAGCAACATCGACCACCTGGCCAGCAATAGGGGCAATTACGGTGTCTTGGCATAAGGCTACCCTGGCAATGGAGATGGGCACCTCTAGACTGCACAGGTGGTAGGGCACGTAGAAAGAATAGAGTGGGCCAGGCCCTTTTTTCAGGTATTCCAGGTCGTGGCGTTGTCTGGGGTCTTCAGTATAGCCAATGACGTATACTCCTGGACCGGGGTCAGCCTCTAGAACGTAGTCTACAATACCTCCCCAGGCCTTGAGCTCTTCGGGATTGTAGAAGGTCGTGAGGGTGTCGATATGGCCTTTGACATGGTGCCCAATCATGCCCCGCTGGGATACCTTCATACCGGTGGCGTTAGCCACGATCGCCTGTTCAAAGGCAATCTTGGTGCCGTCGGCAAAGCTGGTCACCATATGGGGGTTTTGGTTCCACTGGGCCGCAAAGCTTGCCTGGGTCTCAGGGGTACGGTAGGGATCCAGCATCCCTTTGATATTGCCACAGACCAGGGG
>JBARUP010000055.1:0-7118 GCA_049645805.1 Nodosilinea sp. | reverse complement strand
GGCGCTGCTGGGCGGTTGACAGCCCCAGGGGCAGGCCAAAGGCAATATTTTGAGCCACGGTGAGGTGGGGGAACAGAGCGTAGTGCTGAAACAACACGCCAACCCGGCGATCGCAGCTCGGCACATTGATGCCCCGCGCTGAGTCAAACAGCACTCGCCCGTTCAGCACAATGCGCCCCGCATCTGGGATTTCGATGCCCGCAATGCAGCGCAAAATCAGGCTCTTACCCGCTCCGGAAGCGCCCAGCAGCCCGAGGGGCTGGCGATCGGTAGAGAAATCTACGTTGAGGGTGAAGCCAGGCAGGTGCTTGGTGAGGGTGACAGAAAGACGGGGGGAGGGGGAGAGAAGGGGAGGGGGGGAGGGGTGAACAGGTCCCTGAGCAAGGTCGAAGGGACGACGGGGAGATGAGAGGGGCGCGGTTCTGGGTTTTTGGCTGCTGTGCCTTTTGTTCTGCCAACCGTTCACGATGACTAAGCCGCTCAGGGTGATACCGAGGATGACGACCGTCCACAGGGCGGCCTCGCCAAAGGCACCGGCTTCGACAGCAAAGTAAATGGCCATGGGCACCGTCTGGGTTTTGCCGGGGATGTTGCCCGCCACCATGAGGGTGGCTCCAAATTCTCCCAGGGCGCGGGCAAAGGCCAGGGTGGTACCGGCCAGGATACCCGGCAGGGCCAGGGGCAGGGTAATGCGCCAGAACAGACGCAGCTCTGAGGCACCCAGGGTGCGGGCTGTCTGCTGCAAGCTGCCGTCGATCTGCTCCAAGGCCCCTAGCACGGTCTTGTACATCAGCGGCAGCGCGACTACCGTGGCCGCCAGCACCGCCGCGTACCAAGTGAATACTACGCCAATGCCGACTTGTGCTAAAAGACCGCCCAGGGGACCGTTTCTGCCTACTACTATCAGCAGCAAAAAGCCCAATACCGTAGGAGGCAGCACCATGGGAGCTAGAAAAACAGCATCCAGGAGCGATCGCCAGCGCCCCCGGTAGCGATGCATAAACTGGGCCGCTGCCGTACCCAGGCAAACGGTAATCAGGGTGGCGATCGCGGCAATGCGCAGCGAAATCCACAGGGGAGAGAGGTCGAGCATAGAGAAGAAGCGCTTCAAGGTTTGAATTCTAGCGTCTGCGCTCTGCTAGCTGTCTACCCTATGGCTTGCCGAAGCCGTATTCTGCAAAGGTCTGCTGGGCCGCGCTGGTAGTGAGGAAAGCTACAAAAGCCTGAGCGGCTTCCGGCCGGGGGCTAGCTTTGATCACGGCGACGGGATAGACGATCGGTTGATGAGTACTGGCAGGAACCGTAGCCAGTACTTTGACCCGCTCAGAGAGGGCCGCGTCGGTGGCGTAGACTAAGCCCATCTCGGCGTTGCCGCTTTCTACGGCGGCTAAAACACTGCGGACGCTGTTGCCAAAGACAAACTTGGGCTGTAGGGCCTCTATCAGACCTAGACTAGACAGCGCCTGTTCGGCATACTGCCCGGCGGGTACGCTGCGAAACTCGCCGACGGCGAAGTGGCGAATGCTGATCTCTTTGAGCTGGGCTAGATCGGTCGCGGCCAGCGCTGAGGCCTCGGGCGCAATCAGCACCAGACTATTGCTCAATACATCGCGCCGAGAGTTGGGCACGAGCAGCCCCTGCTCGGCCAGATCGTCCATCTGCTTGGCCGCCGCCGAAAAAAACACGTCGACAGGCGCACCCCGCTCGATCTGCCGCTGCAAAGCACCCGAGGCCCCAAAGTTGTAGTCAACGGCAATGTCGGGGTGGGCGGCTTTAAACTGAGGCGCGATCGCTTCTAGGGCATCTTGCAGGCTGGCGGCGGCTGACAGCGTAATAGTCGTAGACGGCGCGGTGCCCGATGCGAACCAAGGCGACCCACCCGCGCAGCCAGCGGCGAGCAGACCACTCAAACAGAGTAAGCACTGACGGCGTCGCATGGCAGTCCCGCATAAGGTATGAGATCTTGCTTGAAGGCGTTTTGCCGTAGAGCAATCCCTGCTTATTTCGACTGCGGCCTGATGATTAGCCCGTTGGCGTCGCGCTCGGGGGTGTCAATGACGGTAGTCGAGTCTTGGGAGTCAGGCTCCTGAACCTGGCCTTCGCTAGGGTTTTGGTCAGCCCGGCTAGGAGTCTCCTGGGCGGGCTCCATCGAGCCGCTATTGTCCATGCGATCGCTGGCCGATTCTGACGTCGGTGACATCTCAGCAGCGGCCTCAGCCTCAGGGCCTGAAGTCTCTGCCGTTTCGCCAGAACCAGGCACAGAAGCAGGCCCGGTGATGGTGTAGCTCCTCACTCCAGGAGACGACTGCGTCTCTGCTTCGGATTCGCCAATGTCGGCCGCTCCTTCAGCCGCTCCCTGGGGGAATTGCCCCGGCGTAGGAGCGTTGTCGGATTCGCAAAGGGCGTCTAAGTCAATCGTCCGACCATCGGAATCGATCAAATAGCAGTAGTCTTGCGCTCGGCTCGCGCTCGACCACAGCAGCACGCTAGCGGCTAAGCCAAAGCTACCTATGTACTTTAAAGGGTTAGGTTTCATAGGGTTTATGACCTCTAGCGCAACAGAAATTCGCTTACAGAGTATCGCGGTACTAAAAACAGGGTATCGACCCTGGGGCAGAAACTTTTGCAGAGCTAGTCAACCCAAGCGGTGCATTGCTGTCGCGAATGCACCATACGGCTAGCGCAACTCTATGCAACAACCCAGTGGGGTTTATCAACTTTCCGGTGGTCGCTTAGGGGTGAGTCGCGCCTGTGAGTAGCAGTCAGATCTCAGGGTTCTGGTGTGGGCTGTGGTTGTTATCCAGCATTAGTGTAGAACCCCAAGATTTAGGCGGCCAAACTATCTAAACTGAATCTAGGTTAGGTAGTTGGGTGACCAGCGAAAAATAGCCAATGCGCTTGGCATTCATGATCAGGGCTAGGTTGACGTGCTCAAAAAAGTTCACCACCCAGGCCACCGACTTCAGGCTTTTTTCTTCAAAGAAGCGGTACAAGTAGCCCAGCTTTCTCTCTAGGTCGAATCGAATCATGGGCTGGGCCAGCACCAGGCTCAGCAGCACCTTGGTAATCGAGGCTGGTCCTAACTTATCGACGTACTGCTGAAATCGCAGCACGCCAGAGGCGTTAGAGACGGGCAGCAGCACCGTATTGAGCAGGCGCGTGAATAGCGTAATTGCAGTACTTACCGCCATAGGAGCTTGATCATCAGTAAGCCGCAGCTCGCGAAAAAAGTCTCGATACAGCTTGTCTCTACTGCTCTGGGGCAGGGGCTCAATCGCCGTCATTAAGTAGTCCTGAATGACCGAGCGGCAGATGCCGTACCGAGCGGCGGACTGAATGTGCCCGTCTAGGGCTACAGCGCGAGGGGTAAAACCGCTGGGACGCTTGTAGTAGTAGTCATCTAGGCCTTGCTCAAACTCAGCTACGGGCAAACGAGTTGGGTTGACCAAACCCGTTACTCCTTGCTCGCGCAGACGACGGTACTCGCTCACGGCGCGGTACATTTCTTCTAGCTTTTGTGACTGCTTGTAGCCCAGACCGCTCTGGAGCGGGTCGTCGTAGGCCGATCGCTCTAGGTCTTCAATGTCAGGGGTGCGGGTGGTCGAGCGGTAGAGATAAAAGTAGTCGGCTAAATGATCGCCAAGCACCCCTCGGTAGGGGCGGCTGGTTGGGCTAGCTTGGGCATACTCGCCTAGGCGCATCTGCCGGTGCAGGCAGTCGCCGTAGTTTCCCTGATTAAAGTCACGCAGTCGACGGCGCAGCAGACGGGTGAGCGGGCTGTGGGCGGCGGGCTCGGGCAGTTCGTCGAGATGAGTGATCAGCTGCTCAAGGCAGGGCATCATCTCGCCATTGAGGTGCCAGGGGTTGCAGATGGTGTAAAAAGAGCGATTCAGGAAGCGCAGCCCGTCTTCTTGCCTGAAGCCATCAGATTGAATGATCTGATCGAGGCTGGCGACGACTTCTTGGTACCCTACGGCAATGCGATCGTGGATCAGGCTGTAAAACTCCACCAAAGCTATTTCGGGGAGAGCGTGGCGCGCTAGGCTCCCAATGTAGTCGTAGACAGTGCTTTTAGCCTGCTCCAAATTCCTGGTGGACAGAGGCTTGGTAGACATACCCAGTACCCCCTAAAGGTGAGATTGGATTCAACTCAATGTGAATGAATGGCGTTGCTGACGATGGCGCAAATTTGGTCAGACGAAGAGCACGTGACCCTAAATAAGACTGCGCCAGCGCCTTTACGAGGGACACTGCACGTTTAGTTTACATCCGCACTCAGCGACTAGAAACATAGCTAAGACAAAGACTTTGTTTTTAGAATATCAGATGTCCTATCTTGAAACACGAATATACTACAAAATGTAATTTTCTTTTCCGCAACGTTTTGAAACGATGGCCTCAGTGGCTTGAGACAGCTCCATAGCTTTGCCAGTAGGCCGTTTCAAGGTTTGATAATCCCTGACATGCCTGTAGTTGTAGACTGGGCTGACGCCGAGTTTCTGGGGTTCTAGGCGGCTGGGCGATGAGTTGCCAACAAATATGATGGGTTTTAGTGTCCCAAAGTCGCACGGTGTGTGGACTACTTGATCGGCTCTGCCCAAGGGTTAGCAACCAGCTGCCGTCATTACTAAGAGCCATGGTTTTGAGTATGTCTGCCTGGAGAATTTGACTACTGGCCGCTAGCGTGACTGTATTTCTAATATCAATAGCCTCTTGCTTTAGGGCGGCTACATACTCACCATTAGTGCTGAACTGAAGCATGCTAATTTCCTTGAAGGGTAAGTTTTGGATGCTGCCATCAGAGCGCCGCAGCAAATGCTGGTCGCCGATGTAGGCGGCGGCGACAGGATGACCAAACTGCCAGGTCAGACCAAAGAACATCACTCCTTCGGGACGAATCTCCCACGGCTCTGACTGGGGCTCGTGAAGATCCCAAACCAGCATGCGATCGCCGTAGCCGCGACTGACTAACTGATCGCTGTAGGGCTCAGGGTTAGCGACAATCTCTCGGACTTGACCCGCGTGGCGGCTCAGGGTAACGGGCTGCTCTAGCAGGTCGTGCCAGACCGCGATGCTGCCGTCCTCTAACCCAGCTGCTACGTAGGCATCACCGCCGCAGGCCAGACTGGTAACCGATGACGAAACCACCATGAGCAGAACCGGCTGCTGGTGAGCGTCTCCCAGCCACCAGCGGTAAACTGACTGACCTGCCGCGATCGCCAGCATGTCGTCTGCCCCAAAGGCAAGCTGAGTAACGGGCTGGGGACAATTCTGCTCCGTGAGGTAGGCAAAGCGATAGAGCTCAAATGCGTGGTTATCGCGATGCCAGCACAGCACACGTCCTTCATCATCACCAACGGCGATCGTGGTGCCATCGGGCGACATGGCGACGGCCAGGGTGCCATGCAGGGCCACCGGCAGAAGGGTATCGGCAAGCTGACAGTTTGCTAGGACTCCCTCTAGGCGAGCGGCCTCTAGGTCAGCGTGGCGAATGGTCAGCCCCGACAGGTTCAGATCGCCAAGGGAAACTTGCAGCGCTACCGCCACATTAAGCAAATTGCCTGCGGTATAGCTGTGGGCGTGATCGGGCTGGGCGCGAATCTCATCCAGCATGGCGTTGATTTTGTCGCGCCGGTACTGGGTCGTCCACGATCGCCGCTCTAGCCGTTCTAGATGCTCGCCCAGGGGTTCTAGAACGCACTGCCACTGACGTTGCCGCCGCCAGAAGGGACCCTGAGGTACTACTAAGGGATGCCAGCTAAACGCCTGAACATCGGTTTTGACAATGGCTTCGGCCAGTCGCACCGACAGGTTATGCTGAGCGACGTGGCGCAGCCACTCGGTCTCGATGAAATGTGCTCCATCGGCATCGACTGCTACTAAGCCGCGAGTCCGCAGGGACTGTAGAACCGATGGCCATACTCTGCGACGCTCCCTAGAGCCTGCTCGATCTTCACGATCGATCGCAGCATCGGGATGCAGCAGCAGCCAGCCCATTAGCTCCCGTTCCTGCTCTGTCAGGTCGTCCCAAACCTCTTGCCAGAGCTGGTCGTCGCCGTAGGGAACCACTAAGGGGGCGCGCATAAATGTGGCCAGGTCGCGATCGCTCGAATGAACAATCTTGTGGGCCGCAGCCACCAACACACCCGGATTATAGCCGCAAAACTGGGCCAGCTGGTTTAGCTGTGAGACTGGGTAGCGATCGAGGCCGTGGTGCCGCAGCAGTCGCTCTGCGGCGCTCTCGCTCAGCGATCGCAGTGGATGATGCAGCAGCAGATCGTGACTGGTTCGCAGGCACTGGGGCGGCACCCGGCAGACTAAAATCACGCAGCTGCGAAGGCTGTGCCGATCCAGCAGGGTTCGCAGCCACTGCTCGTAGCAAGCCGATTCAGCTTTAAAGCGACCGCCTAGGGCGTCGGACTCGTGTAGAGCTTCTGTCTTTTCAACTACCAGGAGCAGCGATCGCGTTTCTAGCAGGTGAATTAGGCGGGTAGCGGCAGATAGTCCAACCGGTGTGTAAGTCTCGCCTAGAAAGTTTGAAACACTCTGATACAGCAATTCAACAGTAGGTAAGTCGGTAGCGTGGCACCGAATAAGCGCCTCAAAAGGGGTGTTAGACTGCATCTGCCGGCACAGCTGCCCGACTAAATAAGTCTTGCCCACGCGGGGCGGTCCCGATAGACACAGCAGACGACGCCCCTCAGCGCTAAGCGCGTCTAGCAGCGTCTGCAAATCGCCTTCACGCCCAAACAGAGGGCTGCGCTCGACGGCAATTTCTCGTTCATACCAGTCTCTAACGGCCTCACCACAGTTACCTTTGGTAACCCTTTGGCCAGTTACAGAGGCCAAAATCATAAACAGCTTAGACCCTGCGTCTCGCAGGGAAGTGGCCTTATAGTCACCATTCACAGCCATGTCGTGGTAGGTGATCCGCTGCTCTTTTAGGCACCAGGCTAAAACTGTAGCCTGAGATTTTGTCAGCGCTGTTTTTTGGTGATTTCGTAAATGTTTGTTAAGGGCATTAACGATGATCTTGGTGTCTAGCTCCATGGGCCTTGGGTGATGCACATGCCCTCATTTAAGGGCATGTACCCAAGTTTTTCTTTCAGAAAGCTGAC